>NZ_RZRP01000039.1:0-16711 GCF_003997795.1 Mesorhizobium sp. M7A.F.Ca.US.005.03.2.1
ATACAGAGCCGGCCACAGGCCGCCGGTCACCGCCGATGCCAGCACCCCGATGAGCAGAATGATCGCCAGATTGCGAACGTCGAGAAACTGATCGAGAAGGACGGCGAAGGCGAGCGAGCCGATGACAAAGGCCGTCGCCTTGAGATAGGGCCAGATTTCGAACTGCCACTGCTCGTCGGCCGCCTTGACGCTCCGCGACGCCGCCTCGGTGCCGCGTTCGCTTCCCGAAATGACATGGACGCTGATATCGCCGGCATTGCGGATGAGATCGTAGGTGAGCGAGCCTTCGATCAATTCGCGCCAGCGCGACCGGGTCGGCCTGCCGACGACGATATGGGTAAAATTGTTCGCCGTCGCATAACGCACGATGTCCTGCGCCACATTCTGACCCGGAATGGTCGTCACCTCGGCGCCAAGCTGCTGGGCAAGGCGCAGGTTCGTCGCCAGCCGGTCCTTGTCATTCTCGGGCATGCTGGCCGAGCGCGTGCTGTCGACGTGCAGCGCCGTCCACGGCGCACGCAGCCGGTCGGCCAGCCTGCGCGCATAGCGCACGCGGGCCGCTCCTCCAGGTCGCGCGTCGAGGCAGACGAGGACCCTTTCGCCTGCCGCCCACGGTCCTGGAATGGCGTGCGCCTGCATATGGATGAGCAACTGGTCGTCGACACGCTGCGCGGTGCGGCGCAGCGCCAGTTCCCTGAGCGCCGTCAGATTGCCCGGCGAGAAATAGTTCTCGATCGCGCGCTGCGCGGTGTTGGGGAAATAGACCTTGCCTTCCTCGAGCCGCTTGATCAGGTCGTCGGGGGTGAGATCGATGATCTCGACATCGTCGGCCTGGTCGATGATGGAATCGGGAACCGTCTCGCGAACCCTGACCTTGGTGATCTGGGCGACGACGTCGTTCAGGCTTTCGACATGCTGGATGTTAAGCGTCGTATAGACGTCGATGCCGTGCGTCAGGATCTCCTGGACGTCGAGGTAGCGCTTGGGGTGGCGGCTGCCGGGCGCGTTGGTGTGGGCGAGCTCGTCGACAAGAACCAGCGCCGGGCGCCGGGCGAGGATGGCGTCGATATCCATCTCGTCGAGGATACGCCCCTTGTAGTCGACCTTGCGGCGGGGAATGACCTCATAGCCCTCGACCAGGGCCGTTGTTTCCTTGCGGCCATGCGTCTCGACGACGCCGATCACCACATCCACGCCGTCGGCCAGCCTGGCGCGGCCCGACATCAGCATCTCATAGGTTTTGCCGACGCCCGGTGCCGCGCCGAGGAAAATTCTCAGGCGGCCGCGACCCTCCCGCTCGGCATGGTCAAGCAGTGCGTCGGGCGAGGGTCTGGTGTCGCTGCTTCTGTCGTCAGGCATCGGGATCGATCATGGATGGCGCCGGGGGTACTGTCGATCCCCGGCCGCCGCCATTCACTCTTTCGCTACGTCCAGCGCAAGGTTGAGGCCAAGCACATTGACCACAGGCTCGCCCATGAAGCCGAGTTCCCTGCCCTCGACTTGGGCATCGACAAGCGCCTTGACCCTGGCTTCCTCGATGCCCCTGGCCTTGGCCACCCGAGCGACCTGGAAGTAGGCGGCTTCCGGGCTGATGTCGGGATCGAGGCCACTGCCGGACGTCGTCACCAGATCCATCGGAACAGGCTGGTTCGGGTTTTCCGCTTTCAACTTCTCGGCGTCGCCCTTGATGCGGTCGATCAGCTTGGGACTGGTCGGGCCGAGATTGCTGCCGCTCGAGGAGGCTGCATTGTAGCCGTCGCCGGCAGCCGAAGGGCGGCCGTGGAAATACTTGTCGCTGGCAAACCCCTGGCCGATCGATTCGGAGCCGATGATCTTGCCGTCCCTCTCGACCAGGCTGCCATTGGCCTGCCGCGGAAACAGCGCCTGGGCGATGCCGGTCATGCCCAGGGGATAGATCAGGCCGGTCAGGACCGTGAAGAAGACGATCATGATGATCGCGGGTCTTATCTGGGTGAGCATGGAGATGTTCCTCAAAGCAATTCCAGGAAAAGTGTGAAGCGGTTTTCCCTAGGGAATTGCGTTAAAACAAAGAGTTAAGCGAGGCCAAGCGTGGTGACGATCATGTCGATCGCCTTGATGCCGACGAAAGGCACGATGAGGCCGCCGAGGCCGTAGACGAGAAGATTGCGGCTGAGCAGCGCGCCGGCGCCGATGGCCCGATATTTGACGCCCTTCAGCGACAGCGGGATCAGCGCGATGATGATCAGCGCGTTGAAGATGATGGCCGACAGGATGGCACTCTGCGGCGTCGCCAGATGCATGACGTTGAGTGCCTGCAGCGGACCGGTCGTCTGTCCCGGTGCGACGTAGAAGACGGCGAACATCGCCGGGATGATGGCGAAATATTTGGCGACGTCGTTGGCGATCGAGAAGGTCGTCAGCGAACCCCGCGTCATCAAGAGCGCCTTGCCGATCTCGACGATCTCGATGAGCTTGGTCGGATCGCTGTCGAGATCGATCATGTTGCCGGCCTCGCGGGCGGCGACCGTGCCGGTGTTCATGGCGACACCGACATCGGCTTGCGCGAGGGCCGGCGCATCGTTGGTGCCGTCGCCGCACATGGCAACCAGCTTGCCCTTGGCCTGTTCGTCGCGGATCAGCTTCAGCTTGTCCTCCGGTGTGGCCTGGGCGAGGAAGTCGTCGACGCCGGCTTCCGCGGCGATCGCCGCCGCCGTCATCGGGTTGTCGCCGGTGATCATCACCGTGCGGATGCCCATGCGGCGCAGTTCGGTGAAGCGCTCCCTGATGCCGCCCTTGACGATGTCCTTGAGGTGGATGACGCCGAGCAGGCGGCCGTCGCGTTCGACCGCCAGCGGCGTGCCGCCGGACTTGGCGATCTCGTCGGCGATGGCCTGGAGATCCCTGACGGTATCGCTGCCGGGCCGCGTGGCATGGGCTGCGACCGTCGATTGGTTGACATGGGCAAGCACGGAATCCACGGCGCCCTTGCGCACCGACGAACCATCGATGTCGACGCCGCTCATACGGGTCTGTGCTGTGAAGGGCACGAAGGTGGCGTGCAGCGTTGCCATGTCGCGGGCGCGGATGGCGTATTTCTCCTTGGCCAGCACGACGATGGAACGGCCTTCCGGCGTTTCGTCGGCGAGCGAGGCAAGCTGGGCCGCGTCGGCCAGTTCCTGTTCGGTGACGCCCTTGACCGGGCGGAACTGCGTCGCCTGGCGGTTGCCGAGCGTGATCGTGCCGGTCTTGTCGAGCAGCAGCGTGTCGACGTCGCCTGCGGCTTCCACGGCGCGACCCGACATGGCCAGCACGTTGAATCGCACCAGGCGGTCCATCCCGGCGATGCCGATGGCCGAAAGCAGCGCCCCGATCGTGGTCGGGATCAAGGTGACGAACAGCGCCACCAGAACGGTCACCGAAATGTAGCCGCCCGAATAGGAAGCAAAACTCGGGATCGTCGCGGTGGCCAGCACGAAGATCAGCGTCATGCCGACGAGCAGGATGTTGAGCGCGATCTCGTTCGGCGTCTTCTGGCGCTCCGCACCTTCGACCAGCGAGATCATGCGGTCGAGGAAGGTGTGGCCGGAAGCCGCCGTGATGCGCACGCGAACCCAGTCGGACAGCACCTGCGTGCCGCCGGTGACCGCCGAACGATCGCCGCCGGATTCGCGGATCACCGGCGCGGATTCGCCCGTGATCGCGGCCTCGTTGACCGAAGCGACGCCTTCGATCACTTCGCCGTCGGACGGGATGATGTCGCCGGCCTCGACCAGCACGGCATCGCCGACCTTGAGGCTGGTGCCGGGCACAAGTTTGTATTTGGTGCGGTCTTCACCGGTTAAAAGCTTGGCCTTGGTCTCGGTGCGTGCCTTGCGCAGCGAATCCGCCTGCGCCTTGCCGCGGCCTTCTGCGACCGCTTCGGCGAAGTTGGCGAACAGCACGGTGAACCAAAGCCAGATGATGATCTGCAGCGTGAAGCCGAGATTGCCGCCGCCGGAGACCAGGTCCTTGACGAACAGCACGGTGGTGAGCGCCGAGACGACGGCAACGACGAACATCACCGGGTTCCTGGCCAGCGTGCGCGGGTCGAGCTTGCGGAAGGCGCCGCCGATGGCGGGAAGCAGGATGCTGGCATCCATGATGCTGGCTGATTTCGAGTTGCTCATTTTGAAGCTCCGGCTTCGGTGTTGTTGGACGGCACCGGATGATCGGATGCCGAAAAGAGATGGGGCGGCCCGTAGGCCAGCAGCCAGAGGACGAGCATGACTGCCGCAAGGCCGAGAAACGTCGACAGGGTCGGGGAAGGAGGAGGTCCCTCCTCCTTTCCGTGATCGTCCCTGTGGGCGACCTTGCGGCGCATGGCATTGAACCACGACATGGCGGTCTCAGAAGGTCTGCCCGTGAGCCATCGCCAGGTGCTCGATGATCGGCCCGACGGCGAGCGCGGGGAAGAAGGTGAGGCCACCGACGATCAGGATGACGCCGATCAGCAGCCCGACGAACAGCGGGCCGTCGGTCGGGAAGGTGCCGGCGGAGGCCGGAACCGTTTTCTTCGCCACCAGCGAGCCGGCAATGGCCAGCGCCGAGATGATGACCAGGAAGCGGCCCATCAGCATGCCGATGCCGATGGTGATGTTGTACCAGGGCGTGTTGCCGCTGAGGCCGCCAAAGGCCGAACCGTTGTTGGCCGCCGCCGACGTGTAGGCATAGAGGACCTCGGAGAAGCCGTGCGGGCCGGCATTGCCCATCGACGCCACGCCGGTCGGCAGCACGACGGCGATGGCCGTGAAGATCAGCATCGCCAGCGGCAGGCACAATATGGCCAGCATCGCCATCTTGACCTCCTTGGCCTCGATCTTCTTGCCGAGATATTCGGGCGTGCGACCGACCATCAGGCCGGCGACGAAGACGGCGACGACGATGTACATCAGGATGCCGTAGAGGCCCGCGCCGACACCGCCGACGATGACTTCGCCAAGCTGCATGTTGATGATCGGGATCATGCCGCCGAGCGCCGTGAACGAGCCGTGCATGGCGTTGACAGCGCCGCAGGAAGCGGCCGTGGTGATGACGGCAAACAGCGCCGACAAGGCGATGCCGAAACGTGTCTCCTTGCCCTCCATGTTGCCGCCGTCGATGCCCAGCGCATGCACCAGCGGGTTGCCGGCGGCTTCCGCCCAGTAGCAGATGGCGACACCGGCGATGAACATGACGCCCATGGCCGAGAGGATCGCCCAGCCCTGGCGCTGGTTGCCGATCATGCGGCCGAAGACATTGGTCAAGGCGGCGCCGATGGCGAAGATCGACACCATCTGGATCAGGTTGGAGATCGCGTCGGGGTTCTCGAACGGGTGCGCGGCATTGGCGTTGAAGAAGCCGCCGCCATTGGTGCCGAGCATCTTGATGGCCACCTGCGAAGCGACCGGGCCGACGGCGATGGTCTGCTGCGCGCCTTCGAGCGTCGTGGCGTTGACATAGGCGCCCAGCGTCTGCGGCATGCCGAGCCAGACATAGGCCAGCGTCAGCACGACGCAGAACGGCAGCAGCAAATAGAGTGTGGAGCGGGTCATATCGACCCAGAAATTGCCGATCGACTTGCCCGAAGCCCGGGCAAAGCCGCGGATCAGCGCGATGGCTATGGCAATGCCCGTGGCCGCCGAAACGAAGTTCTGCACCGTCAGCCCAGCCATCTGCACGAGATAGGACATCGTGCTCTCGCCACCATAGTTCTGCCAGTTGGTGTTGGTCATGAAGCTGGCGGCGGTGTTGAAGGCGAGCCCTGGTTCAACCGCTGTCATGCCGGCCGGGTTGTAGGGCAGGCTGCCCTGCAGGCGCTGCAGGGCGTAGAGCACCAGGAAGCCGGCAAGGTTGAAGAGCAGCAGGGCGACCGCATAGGTGGTCCAGTGCTGTTCCTCGCGTTCGCTGGTTCCGCAAACACGGTACAGCCCGCGCTCGAGCGGGCCAAAGACGGGCGAGAGCAGCGTCCGGTCGCCGTTGAAGACGCGGTGCATGTAGCCGCCGAGCGGCTTCACCAGCAATATGACGATCCCGCAATAGACCAGGATCTGTATCCAACCGTTCAGTGTCATGGCTGTGGCTTTCCGTGCCTTCAGAAGCGTTCTGGACGAACGAGGGCGTATGTCAGGTAGGCGAGCAGGAACAGCGTAACGCCGCCACCAAGAATATAGTCGACGATCATTTTTTCAGCCTCGCTCTAGAGCGCGTCACAAGCTTTGATGTAGGCGAAACAAAGGGCGAAGAACAAAATTCCGATCCCGATAACGGCTATATCCATTGTGTTTATTCCTGTTGTTCTTTTGTACTTTGCGAATTTGACAGGGGATTTCGCAATATATCGGAAGTGGCCCGTCGCATCTTTGACGACGGAACCGGCTGTGTGAGGGGAATATGGACCCGATCGCCATAAAGGTTCGAGACGGGGCGCAGTGGAAAGAAATAGGAATTTCATAAAGATTTTTGCGCGGGCTCTTCCCAACACTCCACGCAGGGGATTGTCGCGCAAGGCAGGTGGCCAGCCACAGGATTGCGATTTGCTTGCGAGCTGC
This sequence comes from Mesorhizobium sp. M7A.F.Ca.US.005.03.2.1, assembly GCF_003997795.1. NCBI lineage: Bacteria > Pseudomonadati > Pseudomonadota > Alphaproteobacteria > Hyphomicrobiales > Phyllobacteriaceae > Mesorhizobium > Mesorhizobium sp. M7A.F.Ca.US.005.03.2.1. Next base: position 6,549 of record NZ_RZRP01000039.1, read on the forward strand.
CGGAAACGGGAAAGCCCGGCTGGGGCCAGCCGGGCCTTCTATGGTGGTGTGGCTTTAGCCGCCACGGAGGGTATCGATCTTCAGGCGGCGTAGCCGCCATAGCCACGCGCAACGGCGTGCACGCCCGCCACCGGCTCGAGGTCCGGCCACAGGATACAAGAAGCTTGCGCAAACTGGACGAGCGCGTGGCGGGCCTGCTCGATGGTCACATAGCCTGGGATGGCGAGTTCACATGCTTCCACCGCGTTGCGGTAGAGCGGGCCGCGGCGGGAGGTCGTCCAATTGGTGAGGAAGTCGTGCATTTCGGCCAGCGACGCAATCTCGCGTTTGAAGCCAAGGCCGACCGAGAGTGCGACCGGGGAATGAAACAGCTTGTCGTGCATGAAGCGGGCTCCTGGTTTTTTTGCGCGCTTGGAGAGATATCCGGCGGGTCCGCGAACGAGACGCGGTGAAACGCGCAACAAGGCAGGAGGTTCCAAGCTTGGGTCTTGGCGGTTTTTTGATTGTGCCTGGTCGGCGAAATTATCAATTTCGCAGCGCAACGATCGTGTGCCGGACGCTCAACGGCTCCGCAGTCCACTTGGCGACGGCAGGCTCTCCAAAATCCCGAAGGAGCCATCGAGATCGCTTGCCGCCCTGAGGCTCACGCCTTCTTCACGAACTCGGTCTTGAGCACCAGGCCTTTCACTTGCTTGGTGCTGCATTCGATCTCGCCGGGATTGCCGTTCAGGCGGATAGCCTTCACCAACGTGCCGCGCTTGATCGTTTCCGAAGTGCCTTTGACTTTGAGGTCCTTGATCAGCGTGACGGAATCGCCGTCATTCAATTGAGCGCCATTGCTGTCGCGCACGATTACATCGTTCGGCATGCCATCTCCTGTGATTGGCAGGTTTTTAGGGCAGAGCGCGGCGGGATGTTTACCGCCCTGCTTCGCGCAAAGGCTCGGGCTTGTCCTGCGAAGCTCGTAGAGCGAAGCAGGATGGCGGAGAGAGCGGGATTCGAACCCGCGTTACGGTCTCCCGTAAACACACTTTCCAGGCGTGCGCCTTCAACCACTCGGCCACCTCTCCGTCCATGCATGTCGCGTCGGCCGGTTTTGCCGCGCGGGTTGGGGAGATGCACCTCCCTTGGGGAAAGACGGAACTTTCGCCATCGGCGTCGCCAACCAGCAAACGCCTTCCCCTGCACCTGAGCCGTCGAAGCAACAGGCGCGGGGCTCATCTAGTCGATCCGACGGCGAATGCCAAGCCATAACGGCAGTCTATTCGCTTTGCCGGCCACACAGTGTTTCACGAGGCCGCCGGCATGCCCGTTTTTGCGGGCGCCGCCGCTGCAATGGTGTGCACAGGCAGGACCGCAGGGACGGCCGCCCTTGACTTCCCCCGGAGTTGCCTGTCGGGTGCCGAGGCTTTGCGAGGGCATTGTGCGGACATGACATCGAGCAATGGACAGACGCCAGTCAGGCGGCCGGACAGCGGGCTGTCCTTCGTGCCGGTGGGCTGGCTTGTCTTCGTCATGGCGTGGTCGGTCTACGGCCTGATCTCCGTCTGGCCCGCGGTCGGCGCCACCGGCCTGCCAGACAGCGTGCTTTACCTTATCTATGGCGGGCTCGTCGTCGACATCGTCACCATCCTGTGGGGGCTTTACCTGCTCGGCCTCGCCTTCGGCCGCTCGGCCCGCTTCCCGCGCCAGTTCACGATCTGGCAGATTGCCATAATCGTCGGGCTGCTGGTCATCCATGCCTATGCCCCTACGGTGCCGGGATTCGTCTTCTCGGGCCAGGCGCTTGTCATCACCGGCGCCGAAATCGCCATCGGCGCGCTCTGCATCTATCTGCTGCGCCATGGATCCGAAGCCGATGCCGTTTATGTCAATCCGAAAACCGAGAGCCCATCGGCCTTCGTCTCGGTCATCGCCGCGCTGCTCGGCATCGTCCTGGGCGCGGTCATCGGCGCCGTGGGCGGATTCGCCATCGGCTCGCTGATCGCCGATGCCACCGAGATGAGCTGTTTCGAGGGCGCCTGCGGCTATTTCGCCGTGTTCACCGGCCTGGCCGGTCTGGTGATCGGCGCCATCGGCGGCGGCGTTTTTGCTGTCTGGCGTGTCCACCGGCACAAAAGGAAGCCGGCCGCATAATTCGCGCGGGCAACAAATCCGGGTTCACACGGTCTTTGGAGACTTCGCCGGCAAGTCGGTTTGCGAGCACCAAACGCAAAAACCCGCCTGTGCGGCGGGTCATCGGCGCAAGTCAACGCCATACCGAAATTATTAGCATAGCTGCCCTCACATGTCAATGAAAAGCGACCCGACCGACTGTCGTCCGGCCCTCCGTTGACCTGAGTTTGGAGTCTGCAAATTCGCGTATGGCGATTGCGATCCAGCCATGCGCATTCTATCTCTGAAAAGCCCCTCGGGAGAGGACCAGCCCGGAGGAGGGTTCTGATGTTTCGCTTCGTCTTTCGTCTTGCCGCAATGATCGCGCTGTCGATTTCCGTCATCATGGCGGTGCTCGACGCGACACGCACAGTGGCGGCCTCCGTGCTGGTGCTGACCCCGCTCAACAGCAGTTGGCTGGCGGTCTCGCCCGACACGCGGGCCGCCTTCGAGACCTTCATCCGAACCAAGACCAGCCCGCTGCTGTGGGATGGCGCCATCGCCTGGGTGCTGAACCAGCCGGGCTTCGCCGTGTTCGCGGTGCTGGCTTTCCTGCTCTATGCGATAGGCTACAGGCGGCAACGTCGCGCCGGACAGTTCGTCGCAAACTGATCCGCTTTCCGCGAAGAGAGGGAAACCCGCGCATGTTCTTTCTCAGCGATATGCTGAACAAGAAGCTCAATCTGCCGAAGCCCTCCGAGGCCCTGCCGGGCCGCGCCAGGGCGATCCCGACCGCATCCAGGCACAAGGTCTTGAAAAGACCGCTCAAGGGTCCTTATCCCGAGGGGCTGGAGACGGCCATGTTCGGGCTCGGCTGCTTCTGGGCTGCGGAGCGGCTGTTCTGGCAGATCGAAGGCGTCTGGGTCACCGCGGCCGGCTATGCCGGCGGCTTCACGCCCAATCCGACCTATCAGGAGACCTGCACCGGGCTAACCGGTCATGCCGAAGCGGTGCTGGTGGTCCATGACCCCGGGATCGTCTCCTATGCTGGGCTTCTGAAGCTGTTCTGGGAAAGCCACGATCCCACGCAGGGCATGCGCCAGGGCAATGATGTCGGCACCGCCTATCGTTCAGCGATCTACACGAGCGACGAGGCGCAACTGTTGGCGGCGAGCGCCTCGCGCGATGCGTATGAGACCTCGCTGCGCGGTGCCGGCCACGGCAGGATCACCACCGAGATCGCCCCGGCGGCCGAATTCTACTTCGCCGAAGCCGATCACCAGCAATATCTGGCGAAGAACCCTTACGGCACGTGCAACCTCAAAGGCACCGGTGTCGCTTGCGCCATCCCTGCCGCCGCCTCCGCCTGACACAAGCTGCGGTGCGGCTTGCCCGCACCAAGCTTTTCCAAAAGGTCAAAATTCCGCGTGAATTTTGTTTCGGGCCATGCCAGATTGCCGCCGAGCGGGAGGGAATACACTCCTGGCTGACGTCGCATGCCTGCCGGAGAACCGGGCCGGCATGCGGTGCGTAACGGAAAAAATAACCGACAGGGTGTGGATCACATGAAACGTATCGTTCTCGGCCTCCTGGCCGCAACCGCAATGGTTCTTCCGGCTTTCGCCGCGGATGTCCAGCCGGCCATCCTCTATGATCTCGGCGGCAAATTCGATAAATCCTTCAACGAGGCTGCCTATCACGGCGCCGAGAAATTCAAGACGGAAACCGGCACGGCCTACGTCGAATTCGAGGTCTCCAATGCCTCGCAGCGTGAGCAGGCGCTGCGCCGCTTCGCCGAGGACGGCCACAACCCGATCGTCATGGCCGGCTTCGCCTGGGAGGATGCACTGAAGAAGGTCGCGGCCGAATATCCCGATCTCAACTTCGCCATCATCGACGACGCCGTCGACATGCCCAATGTCCGCTCGCTGGTATTCAAGGAAAACGAAGGCTCCTATCTCGTCGGCATCATGGCGGCGATGGCCTCGAAGTCGAAGAAGGTCTCCTTCGTCGGCGGCATGGACATCCCGCTGATCCGCAAGTTCGAATGCGGCTATGTCGGCGGTGCCAAATCGGCCGGCGCGACCGATGTCATCCAGAACATGACGGGTGACACGCCGGCTGCCTGGAACGATCCGGCCAAGGGCGGCGAGATCGCCAAGACGCAGATCGACCAGGGCTCCGACGTGGTCTATGCCGCGGCAGGCGGCACCGGCGTCGGCGTGCTGCAGGCGGCGGCAGATGCCGGCAAGCTCGGCATCGGCGTCGATTCCAACCAGAACGGCCTGCAGCCCGGCAAGGTACTGACCTCGATGCTGAAGCGCGTAGACGTCGCCGTCTACACCGCCTTCATGGACGGCAAGAACGGCACCTTCAAGGGCGGCGTCGAGAATCTCGGCCTCAAGGAAGGCGGCGTCGACTACGCCATGGACGAAAACAACAAGGCGCTGGTGACGGACGAGATGAAGGCGGCCGTCGAAAAAGCCAAGGCCGACATCATTGCCGGCAAGGTCGAAGTACACGACTATACGACTGACAACGCCTGCCCCTATTGAGCGGCACGAACACACAGCCATGATCTGCAAACCGCCGGGCGCCAGCCCGGCGGTTTTGCCTTTACCGGATCGAGCGAAACCTTCGCTCCGTGCCGGACACCGTTTCGAGATACAGATGCAGCCGACGATCGGACCCATGGGCGAGCACGACGTAGCAGCGGTCGCGCAACTGCGCCTGTCTGCCTTTTTCGAGGGAACCGGAAGGACTCTCGGGGAAGATGCTGCAGGGCTTCGCGACTTGATCGCCGGTGACGGTTTCGAGGCGGCATTCGTGGCCCGGATCGGCGACACCCCGGTCGGGACATGCCTGCTGGTCCGCCACGAATTGGAGCCCGCGCATGATCTGACGCCATGGCTGGCCGGGTTGGTTGTCGATGCAAGGTATCGACGCCAAGGCATCGCCACCGCGCTGGTCAAGGCAACGGAAGCCCATGCGGCGTCACGGGGCGTCGAGATGCTCTATCTCTACACATGGGATGCGCGTGGTTTCTACGCGGCCCTCGGCTGGAACATCGTTGAGATATGCAGTTCGGACGGCGAGACGATGGCTCTGATGTCTCGCCGGCCTCGCCTATAGCAGCTTCGCGACGAGACAACCGAGCGCGAACGCCACCATCAGTCCGGCGGCAACCACAAATCCACGCCGGCCGCCCAGCGCGTGGACGCCGACGCCGTATGGCCGCTGCGACAGGCTTCGGATCACGGTTGGCGGCCTGGCGTCGCTCAGGCCAGAACTACGCATCTGCGGCAGGTCGCCAATGCGCTGCGTGATCTGCTTCCAGCGCTCTTCGCCATCCCCCGGTTCGGCACGGTCGAAGACGTGCATGCGCTCGGCAAGTCGCACGACCTCGTCGCGGAAGGCCGGGTCGATCTCCAGATCACGTTCGGCCCGTTCGCGCTCCGCATCGTTCATCAGGCCACGCACATAGTCGCTGGCCCGTGCAATGCGATCGCTTTCACTGGCCATGGCGTGCGCCCTTCCCTTTTTCCTCACCAGTGCGGCGGCTTGGTTACAGGCACTTCATCTCCCGTCTGCTCCTCCAGCGCCAGGAAGCGATCCGTCAGCGCGTCGAGCTTGCGCTGCATGCGCTCGATCACTTTCCACTGCTCGGCGATCTGGCCGGACAGTTCCTCGATGGTCTTCTCCTGCTCGGCGGCGCGGATTTCCAGCGTCGTCAGCCGGTCGGCGGGTATGGTCATGTGAATTCCCCAGTCTTCACCGCGATGTCTTGCGCCGCGATGTCTTGCGCCGCAATGCGAATTTCGGCTCCGTCATACTAGCGAATGTGAAGGCCCCGGCCACGTTGCAAATTGACAAGCGCACCGGGATTTGTCGAGAGTGAACCTGCTCCGCCAATTGGCACGGGCGGAGCGTCATGCTAGGCGTTTTGACCAAGCGATAAAAAAATAAGAGTGGGACAGGCTGCATGGCGCAAGCCGCAATCGAGTTGATCGGCATCAACAAGAGTTTTGGTGCGGTGCGCGCCAACCGGGACATCAATCTTGAGATCGGTCGCGGCACGATCCACGGCATTGTCGGCGAGAACGGCGCTGGCAAGTCGACGCTGATGTCGATCCTCTACGGCTTCTACCAGGCCGACAGCGGCGAGATCCGCGTTGGCGGCCAGCCGGCTTCGATCAAGACCCCCAATGACGCCATCGCGCTCGGCATCGGCATGGTGCATCAGCACTTCATGCTGGTCGACAATTTCACAGTGCTGGAGAACGTCATCCTCGGCGCCGAAAGCGATGCGCTCTTGAAGAAGAGCATCGCCAAGGCGCGCTCCGAACTGGAGCGGCTGGAGCGTGAATACGGGCTGGAAGTCGATCCCGATGCAATCATCGAGGAACTGCCGGTCGGCCTGCAGCAGCGTGTCGAGATCCTGAAGGCGCTCTATCGCGGCGCCGAGATCCTGATCCTCGACGAACCGACGGGCGTTTTGACGCCGGCCGAAGCCGACCATCTGTTCCGCATCCTTCGGCAGTTGAAGGACCAGGGCAAGACGGTGGTGCTGATCACCCACAAATTGCGCGAGATCATGGCCATCACCGACACGGTGTCGGTCATGCGCCAGGGCACGATGGTGGCGACGCGCGAGACCAGGAAGACGACTGTCGAGGAACTGGCCGAGCTGATGGTCGGCCGGCGCGTGCTCTTGCGGGTCGAGAAGGGCGAGGCAGAGGCCGGCGCCGTCAAGCTCGCAGTCAAGAACCTGACGGTCAGGGATACGCGCGGCGTCACCATGGTCGACGACATCTCCTTCGATATCAGGGCCGGCGAGATCGTCGGCATCGCCGGTGTCGCCGGCAACGGACAATCCGAACTGCTCGAGGCGATTTCCGGCATCAGGCGTGCCGTTTCCGGCTCGGTCATGCTGGATGGCAAGCCGATCGACCTGACCGGTGCCGCCGACCCCGGAGAGTTGCGCGACCGTGGCCTGGCGCATGTGCCGGAGGACCGCCATCACGTCGGGCTGGTGCTGGCCTTCGAGGAGAACGAGAATTCGATCCTCGGCTATCACGATGATCCCCGCTATTTGAAGGGGCCGTTCCTCAACATCGATGCCATCCGCAACGATGCCAGGGACAAGATCGCCAAATACGACATCCGCCCGGCCGACTGCCGGCTGAAGACCGCCAATTTCTCCGGCGGCAACCAGCAGAAGATCGTGCTGGCACGGGAGATGGAACAGGACCCGGGCGTGCTGATCGTCGGCCAGCCGACACGCGGCGTCGATGTCGGCGCCATCGAGTTCATCCACAAGCGCCTGATCGCCATGCGCGATCAGGGCAAGGCGGTGCTGGTGGTGTCGGTCGAGCTGGACGAGATCCGTTCGCTGTCCGACCGTATCCTGGTGATGTTTGCCGGCCGCATCGTCGGCGAGCGCGGCTCCGAAGCGACCGAGGGCGAGCTCGGCCTGCTGATGGCCGGCATCGAGCACCAGGAGGCAGCACTTTGAGCACGCCTTACGCCAAACTGCCGGCCTGGGCCGACTATGGCCTGATCCCGCTGATCAATCTGTTCGTCGCCTTCGTCGTCGCCGGCTTCGTCGTGCTTCTGGTCGGTGAGAATCCGTTGCGCGCCGCCGTCATCCTGGTCGAAGGCGCCTTCGGCAAAGGCACAGGCATCGCCTTCACCCTGTTTTATGCCACCACCTTCATCTTCACCGGGCTTTCGGTGGCGGTGGCCGCGCATTGCGGCCTGTTCAACATCGGCACCGAGGGGCAGGCCTACATCGCCGGCCTTGGCATCGCCATCGTCTGCCTGAGCTTCGACAGTACACTGCCGTGGTGGCTGACCTTCCCGCTGGCGATCATTGCTGCGGCGGCGGTGGGCGCATTGTGGGCGCTTATCCCGGCCTATCTGCAGGCCAAGCGCGGCTCGCACATCGTCATCACCACCATCATGTTCAACTTCATCGCCGCCTCGATCATGGTTTACCTGCTGGTCGGCCCGTTGAAGCCAGCCGCCTCGCAAGCGCCGCAGACGCGCAACTTCCTCGCCGGCGCGGAACTGCCCAAACTCAACTGGATCATCGAGCTGTTCGGCGCCAAGATCCGTTCGGCGCCGCTCAACGTCACCTTCCTGCTGGCGCTGGTCATGGCCTTCCTGGTCTGGCTGCTGATCTGGCGCACCAAGCTCGGCTACGAGATGCGCACCTACGGTCACAGCCCGAAGGCGGCACGCTATGCCGGCATTTCCGAAACCCGCATCATCATCACCGCCATGATGATCTCGGGCGCACTGGCCGGCATGATGGCGCTCAATCCGGTGATGGGCGATCAGCACAATGTCGCCATCGACTTCGTTTCCGGCGCCGGCTTCGTCGGCATCGCCGTGGCGCTGATGGGCCGCCTGCACCCTGTCGGCATCGTATTGGCGGCGGTCCTGTTCGGCATGCTCTACCAGGGCGGCGCCGAACTCGCCTTCGAGATGCCGGCAATCAGCCGCGACATGATCGTCATCATTCAAGGCCTGGTGATCCTGTTTGCCGGTGCCCTCGAGCACATGTTCCGGCCCTATATCCAGGCGCTGTTTGCCTCGTTCAGTCCGCGATCGGTCGGCATGGAAGCGGTCAAGGGGAAAGGTGCCTGAGATGGATGTGTTCAACGCGATCATCCAGACACTGGACTCCACCATCCGCCTCTCGGTGCCGCTGCTGCTTGCTTGCCTCGCCGGGCTCTATTCGGAACGCGCCGGCATCTTCGACATCGGCCTCGAAGGCAAGATGCTTGTCGGCGCCTTCGCCGGTGCGGCCGCAGCTTCCGTGTTCCATTCGGCCTTTCTCGGCCTCGGCATGGCGGTCGTGATCTCGGTCGCCTTCGCCATGATCCACGGCTTTGCCTCGATCACTCATCGCGGCAACCAGATCGTCTCCGGCGTGGCGATCAATTTCATCGCCGCCGGCTCAACCATCATCCTCGGCCAGGCCTGGTTCCAGCAGGGCGGGCGCACGCCGGCGCTGCAACCGGGCGAGCGCTTCGAGGCCATCACCTTGCCGGGCGCCGAGGCCATCCGCGACGTGCCGATCATCGGACCGGTCTATGCCGAACTCCTGTCGGGCCACTCGATCCTGGTCTATCTTGCCTTCCTGATGGTGCCGTTCACCTGGTGGGTGCTGTTTCGCACCCGCTTCGGCCTGCGCCTTCGCGCCGTCGGCGAGAACCCGGCCGCCGTCGACACCGCCGGCATCTCGGTCGCCTGGCTGCGCTACCGGGCGCTGATCTGCACCGGCATCCTCACCGGCATTGCCGGCGCCTACCTGTCGATGGTGCAAAATGGCGGCTTCGTGAAGGACATGACTGCCGGCAAGGGCTATATCGCGCTGGCAGCCTTGATCTTCGCCAAGTGGAAGCCGGTCAACGCCATGTTCGCCTGCCTGCTGTTTGGCTTCCTGGACGCAGCGTCGATCCGCCTGCAAGGATCCCCGCTGCCCATCATCGGCAAGGTGCCGGCGCAGTTCATGCAGGCGTTGCCCTACATCCTCACCGTCATCCTGCTCGCCGGCTTCATCGGCAAGGCCATTCCGCCACGCGCCGGCGGCGTGCCTTACGTCAAGGAACGTTGAGCGACGGGTCGGCTTTGCGCCGGGTTTTGAACACGATCATCGGAGAGAACGCTGAATGTCGCATGATCTGTTCGAGGCCGCCAAGGCCGCCATGGCCAAGGCCTACGCGCCCTATTCTAAGTTTCCGGTCGGCGCTGCCCTGCGCACCGAGGACGGTCGCGTCTTTACCGGCGCCAACATCGAAGTCGCCTCCTATCCGGAAGGCTGGTGCGCCGAGACCACGGCGCTCGGCCACTACATCATGGGCGGCGGCGGCAAGATCGTGGAAATCGCCGTGCTTGCCGAACGCATGGCCAAATGCTCGCCTTGCGGCGGCTGCCGCCAGCGGCTTGCCGAATTCTGCCGGCCGGAAACAAAGCTCTATCTCTGCGACAATGCGGGTGTGGCCGAAACCGTGACCATGGGCGACATGCTGCCTTACGGCGTCCGCGGCGATATTTTGAAA
>NZ_RZRP01000003.1:0-29119 GCF_003997795.1 Mesorhizobium sp. M7A.F.Ca.US.005.03.2.1
TAACCGACGCCCACGACGAGAGGCCGCTTCGGCGCGGCGGCCAGGGTCCGGTCGAAGAAGCCGCCGCCATAGCCCAGGCGATAATTCGCCTGGTCGAAACCGACTTACGGGCGCGATGACCACATCCGGCTGGACCGAAGGCCCGTGTGACGGGACAAGAATATTCCACATTCCGCGTTCCAGTGGGTCTCCCGGTCCCCAAATACGAAACTCGAGCGGCCAGCCTTTTTTGATGACGACCGGCAGCGCGATCCGCCCGCCGCGCTCGATCACCCGGATCGCCCAGTTGCGAAGGTCCGTTTCCCCTCGAAAAGGCCAATAGCCACTAACGATGCGGCCGCTCACCCGGCCGACAGCCAGATCGAGAGCGGAAGCGATGCGCAAAGACTTCGCGAGGCGTTCCTCGGGGTCTACGGCTAGACGCTCGTCGATCAGGCGCTTGCGTTCCGCCTTGCGCCACCGACAGACATCCGACCAAGTGTCCTGCGCGATCGAATCCGCGCCATATCCCGGAACAAGTTCGTGCATGTAGCACGGCGGAGAGGCGTACTCTTGCGTTTCCAAGGGACCATCCTCCTGATCTGGCATTGCGCGCTCCATTAACCGTCGCAGCGGAAACCGCTCGGCCTCATCAAGGTTGCGCTGTGTAAAACAGGAAGGCAAACGGAATTAAATGCTGTATTGGTGCAAGATTATTGCACTGAACCGAGAAGCCCCAATGGACATCGACCGCGCTCGCACGTTTTTGGAAATCGTCCATTCGGGCAGCTTCCTGAAGGCTGCGGATCGCCTTCATGTCACGCAGACCACCGTAAGCGCACGCATTCGCACGCTGGAGGAGGAGCTCGGACGTCAGCTCTTCATCCGTAACCGCAACGGCGCGCAACTGACGCCGGCGGGCCGGGAGTTCGAGCGGTTCGCCCAGTCATTCGTGCAAATCTGGGAGCGCGCCCGCCACCAACTCGCCATCCCATCGGGACGGACAAGCGTCGTCGCCCTTGGCGGAGAGCTCAGCTTGTGGAACCCGCTGCTGCTCGACTGGCTGGTCTGGATGAAGAACGCCAGGCCGGAAATCGCCATCCAAGCCCAGGTCGGCGTACCGGACCAACTGATCGAGCAACTCAGGACCGGTGTTCTTGACATTGCGGTGCTCTATGCGCCGAGGTTGTTGCCGGGATTCAGGGTGGAGCTTCTCGTTGAGGAGCAACTCGTTCTGGTCCGGACCATGGACCGAGACGGGGAACCCGGCGGCTCCAAGGACTATGTCTATGTCGACTGGGGCCGCTGTTTGCGGCCCAGCATGGTGCCAGTTCCTCTGCCTTCGGCGAGCCGGGATTGATGGTCGGCCTGGGACCGCTGGGGCTGAGCTACATCTTGCGCGCCGGCGGAATGGGTTATTTCCGCAGGGGCGCAGCAGCTCCCCATATCGAGGCCGGGCAACTGGAGGTAGTAGAAGGCGCGCCGGAATTCACCTATCCGGCCTATGCCGTCTATTCGGAAGCAAGCGAGGCGCGAGCCGACGTACAGGAGGCGCTGCGCGGCCTGAAGCAAGTTGTGAATTGAGCGTCGCTCCCGGCGCGAAGCCATGGTTCGCGTTTGACCGCAAAGACTGCAACGGCAAGCTGGTCGGCTTCGCCGGTTCATCTACATTTCGATCAAAGCGTAGGCCAGGCCAAAGATTCCGGTCATTAGAACGGCGAAGAATGCCCAGCCTCTCAACGCGGCTCGCACATCTTCAGGCTTGGCGCCCTTCTGGTTGTTGTAATCATCCATAATCAGACCCTACTTTGTTGGCCTCAATTGATACAGGGCAAGGCCCGACGGGACGCTTGTCCACCCGCCTTCACAGCCTTCGGGACAGTCGAGTTCTCAGGCGGCCGATGGACCCGGGTCGTCGAACCCGGCATCGAATGCCGCCGCGACTTTGCTCTGAGCTTCGTCGTGCGGTTCATCGGAACGATGGACGACGCGCAGAACCGGTCCGTCCGGTCGCCACGAACCCGGCTCGGCAACGCCCGCCAGCTTCAGCCTCTCGCGCCTTGCGGCTTCTGGCTGATAAACCACTTCATGTACGGTCAGCGTTTCAAGGCTGGCGTCCGAGGTCGGAATGGAAATGGACTGACCCTCGGCCAGACCGAGCAGCGCCAGGCCGCGCGGATTGGTGATAGGCAACAGCATGCCAACCAGACCGCGCATGTGGTCATGGGCGACGATGCGGGTTTCGGCAGGGCCGTCGTTTACCCGATAAGCCACGCGGCTGCTGAGCGTCACGACGTTTGCCGGGGATGTCTTCCCGAAACATCACAACTGCGCTCGAAATCTTCCGTTGAAGGATCGCCGACAAGGCATCGCCGAGGGCAGGTCGGCGCTCCTGCATCACCTCAAGAATGGTGTAGTCCTTGGTGGTCAGTTGGCAGCTATCGATAGTGGGCATGGCACGTCTCCAGCCGGCCCTGTGCAAGGGGTCCGGCGTCAGGCAATTGATCGGGTTTGAAAGCTACCGCTGTGCCGGGCCAGGATAGGCCGGCGCAGGGGTCACACTCCCGCGATGAGGCTGCCCGCGTGATTGAGGAGACGGATGCCAACGCCCATGTCTAGACGCCCGCAGCGATTGTCGAAGACGCTGGCGCGCGCCGATCGGCCACATCGCCTGCCGGAGCGGGCTGGCTCACATCAAGCACCAGCAGTTCATGCCGACGCCCGTCTCGGGCGGTCCACATGATCGACTGCCCAGCCGAGAGGCCGACCAGGGCCGTGCCAATCGGCGTGAGGATTGAGACCTTGCCTTCGGAGATGTCCGCATCGCCAGGGAAAACCAGCGTCACCGTTTTCCGATCGCCGGTATCGGGCTTGAAAGTCACGGTCGAACCCATCCGGACGGTGCCGGCGGAGACCCAGCCATCAGCGACGATGCGGGCGCGCTCGAGTTCGGCGAACAGCTCATCTGCCGCCTCCGGATTTCGGGCGGCAACGGTGTTCGCGAGCGCCGACAGACGCGCGTGGTCCGACTTCGAAATGCGGATGTTCGGCTTGCGCCGGCTTTTCGTGATGTCTTGCATTTGAGTACTCATGTTTCTGCCTCGCGTCCGAGCCCGGCAAGGGATCGTCAGCGGTTGTCAGTGCGACGGAAATTTGTTGCTGAATGCGCCGATGCCGCAGGGACTGATGCGACCCTGCGCCAATGTTACATGTTCAATTTTTACATGTTCACCCCTCGGCTCGGGGCGCGCATGGCAGCCGAGCCGGGGGTTACGATCCCGCTATGGGGCAAACCCGGAAAAGAAAATCGCGACGGATTTTGGCGACGGTGCTCATACCCTATAGTTGGGGAAGCAATCTGCGAAGTCAAGGCGCTCGACGTCAGACTCAGCGGCAAGAGAAGCCGATCAAGCATTTCCGGCGGCCCTTGCAGCACAGTAGAGCCGCCGCCTAGGATGCCACTCCGAATACGCGATAGCATCGTCAACCAGATTACTAGCCAAAGTACGCCCAACGACCGGCGGTTATGATTTCAGGGACGAGGAACAAGGAGCTGCCATGAAAATCCTTGCCGCGACAGATTTTTCCACCCGTTCGCTACGTGCATTGCGGCGAGCTGGCCTTGTGGCTCGGGACGTCAGCGCCGAACTCACGCTTGTCCATGTCGTCGACGACGACCAGCCCGCAGATATACTCGAGCTCGAAAGACGCGAAGCACAGCGATATCTTGAAGAACAAATGGCCTCGATCCCCGAACTGCAGGGGCTCCGCTGCAGGTCCACGGTTGTCGCCGGCGACCCGTTCGACGGCATCCTGAAAGCGGCCGCAGCGAGCTCGGCGGATCTCATTGTCATGGGCGCGCACCGCAAGCAGTTGCTCCGCGATATTTTTGTCGGAACGACCATCGAACGCGTGATCCGTACCGGACCATGCCCGGTCCTCATGGTGAATGCTGAGGTGGAACATTCATACAAAAAGGTGATGGCCGCCGTGGATATGTCGGAGCCGTCCGCACGCGCAATCAGGACGGCGAGGGAAACCGGGCTCATAGGCGACGCCAGTCTTTCGCTGGTCCATGGTTTCGATGCGTTCGCCAAGGGAAAAATGTCCAATGCTGGAATAGGCAAGGACGAGATAGCGCGCTACGTGGCGGCAGAACGTTTGCAGGCGGGTAGGGAACTGGTCGCGTTTCTGGAGGCGAACGACTTTGGCGTCGACAACTGGTCGCTGCGTATCAAGGAAGCAGGCCCCGTCGAAGCAATCATGGAGGCGATCAAGGAGGTGGCGCCCGACCTTCTGGTGATCGGAACGCATGGCCGTTCGGGTCTCATCAAGGTACTTCTGGGCAGCGTGACAGAAAGCATTCTGCGATCGGTCGACGTGGATGTTTTCGCGGTGCCGCCGATCCGAAGTTGATCGTGGCCTACGCGCCAGATGATCGTGGTTGTTCGTCTTGGGATTCTGCGGCCATCTCGAATGGCGGGACGCCATCGTTGCCTTCGCTGCGGTCTCGGTAAAGCGACGCGCGCGCCAGCAGCATAAGCGAGACGGGTGTCGTGACAGTCACGAACAGTGCGATCAGTATCTCGTGCAGGAGAGGTTTCGACTGAAGCACGGAATGAAAGATGATCGAGGCGATCAGAACACCGCCCGTGCCCCAGGTGGTCCCTAGCGTCGGGGCGTGAATTCGTTCGTAAAAGCTTCTGAACCTCAGGAGCCCGACCGACCCGAGCAGGGTCAGCGTCGACCCCAGGATCAAGAAGAACCCCGTGAGCAGAGCAGCCCAGACCGGCAGGTCGGCGACAGGGGTCATTCTATTACCTCGCCGCGCATAAGGAATTTCGCCAGCGCCACGGTCGAGACAAAGCCAAGCAGCGCGATCACCAGGGCAGCCTCGAAATAGACCGTGCTGCCGGCACGGATGCCGAAAGTCAGCAGGAGAAGCATGGCGCCGACATAGAGCGCATCGAAGCTCAGGATCCGGTCCTGCGCGCGCGGCCCCCGAACGAGGCGCAGCAGAGCACATGCCATGGCGGCGACCAGAAGCAATTGAGCGGTGGTGACGGACCATGCGATTATGACGCCGCTCATTCGAAAATCTCCATCAACCGTCGTTCATAACGCTGCTTGATCAGGTCGATCCACGCCTGCTGGTCGATCAGGTCGAGAACATGGATCCGAAGCCTGCCGCTGCCGGCGTGATATTCGACCCAGGCGGTGCCGGGCGTGCTGGTGATGATGCAGGCGAGTACGGCCAACCCAGTCCGGTCGCGCAGTTCGAGCGGGATCATCACGAATCCGGATGTTCGCGTATGCCGCCCGCCTTGCAGGATGATCTCCGCCACGGCGATGTTGGAGCGAAGAATGTCCGCCAGGACGACCAGGACCAATTGCGGGATCAGGTCCCAGCGTCGTATTTTTGGTTTAGCGGGCTGAAGCGCTGCCATGGCCAAGGACGCTGCGAGAGCGATGACGCCGCCGAGAAACACCTGGCCGATGGACAGCCCATTGAGCAGTATCCACATCGCGAGCAGCGAAGCTGTCAGCAGCGGATAAGGCAGAAGGGCGATCATTTGTCCCTCGGCGCGTTGGGCCCTGGTATCGGCTGGATGGACAGAACATCTCGCAAGTAGTCCGCGGGCGAATGCAGCGATTGGGCGGTCGCATCCATGTAGCGCATCATCGGTCCACCCTGGACCGTCATCAACAGGCAGAGCGTCAGGAGGAAGGCTACTGGCGCGATCTCCAGGAGCAGCACGCGGGGGACGGTGCCTTCGATCGGCGCCCAGAAAATCTGGATGCCAGCGCGCATCGTGCCGATCAGGGCGCAGAGGCCGGACAGGATCAGCAACGCGACCAGGATCCATGTCGAGCCCGCGATTAGGCCGCCACCCGCCACAGGATCGGGGCGCACCATCGCGGTCAGCAGCGCGAACTTTCCGACAAATCCCGAAAGCGGTGGCAGGCCCGCGAGCAAGAGGCCGCATGCCGCGAAACAGATGCCGAGAACGGCCAGCGTGCCGGGGATGGCAACGCCGACTTCCTCCTGCTCTGGCACCGGCTCCTCCATGTCGTCGCGATAGGCTTCCATGGTCACCGATAGAACATGCGCGGCTGGGTCCTGCACCCGCTCGACGAGTTCGATCAAGAGAAAGAACGCGCCGATCGTCAGTGTTGAACTGACCATGTAGAAGAGGGCTCCGGCAGTGACTCTCGCATCGGCCATCCCGATCGCGGCCAGCAGTGTGCCGGATGAGACCAGGATGCTGAAGCCGGCGAGCCGGCCCACTGCCTGCGACGCCAACACGCCGATAGCGCCGAAGGCGATGGTGGCCATGCCGCCGAACAGCAGCCACGAGTCGCCAAAGCCCGCTGTGGCGCCGGCGTCCACGCCAAACAGCAACAGGGAAAGCCTCAGCAGGATATAGAAGCCGACCTTGGTCATGATCACGAAGATCGCGGCGACCGGGGCCGCTGCCGCCGAATAAGCGCCGGGCAGCCAGAAGCTCAGCGGCCACATCCCCGCCTTGACCAGGAAGGCGACGCCGAGGACGGCGGCGCCTGCTTCGAGCAGCATTCGATCCGCCGCCGGCACCGCCGGGATTCGCTGCGCAAGATCTGCCATGTTCAGTGTGCCGGTCACGCCGTAGATCAGGCTGACCCCGATCAGAAACAGCGACGAAGCAGCGAGATTGACTGCAATGTAGTGCAGGCCCGCCTTGACGCGGAGCGGTCCCGAGCCATGCAGAACGAGACCATAGGATGCAGCCAGAAGCACCTCGAAGAAGACGAACAGGTTGAACAGGTCGCCGGTGAGGAACGCCCCGTTCAGCCCCATGAGCAGAAACTGGAAGAGCGTGTGGAAATGCGGCCCTGCCTTGTGCCAGCGCGCCAGCGAGAAGGCCAGGGAAGCGAGCGCCAGTACGCTGGTGAGAACCAGCATCAGGGCGGACAACCTGTCGAGCACGAGCACGATGCCGAACGGCGCCGGCCAATTGCCGAGCAGATAGACGCCGGTGGTTGCTGACGAAGCAAAGGCATTGTCGACCGAGCGAAGCAGAGCTATGGCGATGACCACCAGCGCAAGCACCGAGACGATGCTGATCACTGCCTTGACGACATGGCGACGCTCGTCCAGCAGCAGCAGCACGGCCCCTGCCGCGAGCGGCAGGACGATCGGCATGATCATGAGATGACCTGCCGTTTCCATCAATTGGGCTCCCTGCCGTCGACATGGTCGCTGCCCGTCAGGCCACGCGATACGAGCAGCACCACGAGGAACAGGGCCGTTGTCGCGAAGCCGATGACGATGGCGGTCAAAACAAGCGCCTGCGGGATGGGGTCGGCGTAGTCCGCTGGGTTGACCACCGCGCCGGATTCGAGAACGGGCGGCGTATTCACCCTGAGTCTGCCCATCGAGAAGATGAACAGATTAACCCCATAGCCGATGAGCGACAGGCCGATGATGACCTGAAAGGTCCGCGGCCGAAGTAACAGCCAAACGCCGGCCCCCGTCAGTACGCCGATCCCGATGGCAAGGATAAGCTCCACTACGCGATTTCCTCGTTGCTTTGCGCCACGATCCGGTATGCGCGCAGTCGGCGGATGGACTGGTGGGCGAGAGCGATCAGCATCAGCACGGTCGCACCGAGAACGAGGCAAAAGACGCCGAGATCGAAAAGGGTCGCGGTAGCCGCCGGCACCGAACCGATCAGTGGCAATTCGACATAACGGGAATACGAGGTCAGGAAAGGGTATCCGAACAGCCAGGAGGCCGCCCCGACGAGGGCCGCCAGGAGAAGGCCGAAGCCGATCCAGTTCACCGGCAGGACCCGCAACCTGTCTTCAACCCAGCGTGTGCCCGCCGCCAGATATTGCAAGATGAAGGCGGCGGCCAATGCGATTCCGGCGACAAAGCCGCCGCCGGGGAGATCGTGGCCGCGCATGAACAGATAGGCGGCGACCACGATGATGACCGGGAACAGCCATTGCATGATCACCGCCGGGATCAGCAAATAGTCGCTCACCGTATCGCCCGCCTCACGGTCGGGCCTGGCTTCGTCGAATGCCCTCTGGACGCGTTGCTGTTCAGGGGATTCGACATTGTCGGGCGCCGGCCGGAACCGGCGAAGCAGGGCGAACACCGTCAACGCGACGATGCCGAGAACCGTGATCTCGCCGAACGTGTCGAAACCCCGGAAGTCCACCAGGATGACGTTGACGACGTTCTTGCCGCCTCCTTCCGAATAGGCCTTTTTCAGGAAGAAGTCGGCGATTGTGACGGGCGGGGTTCGTGTCATAACCGCATAGGCGATAATGGTCATGCCGGTCCCGCACACCACCGCAATGGCCAGATCGCGGTAGCGACGTAGTCTTGCGCCAGTCGTGGCCAGGCCGGGGGCGACGTCTGCCGATCGCTTGGGCAACCAGCGCAATCCCAGAAGGATGAGAACCGTGGTCACCACCTCCACGAGCAGTTGAGTGAGCGCGAGGTCCGGCGCCGAAAACCAGACGAAGGTGGTGCAGGTGACAAGTCCGGCTCCGCCGAGCAGGACAAGGGCGAACAGCCGGTGGAACTTGGCTTGCCACGCGGCGCCAAGGGCGCACACGACGCCGACTGCCCAGATGCCGGCGAAGGTGACGTCGACGCCTTGGACTGTCAGCCGACCAGGATCGAAACCTAGCCTGTAGAGCGGCCAAGCGGCGGCGATGAAGGCCACGACGACCAGCAAGCGAAGTTGCGGCTGGAGCCGACGCGTTCCGAGAAACCTTTCCAGGAAGCGGGCACCTCTCCACGAAACCACCACCAACACGCGCTCGAAGACGCGCTGGCCCCTGAGACGGCGGAAGTAGGGAGGGCCGTCCTCGCAGCGCGCCAGATAGTCCTTCAGCAGCAGATAAAGGATTGCGCCACCGGCAAGCGCCAACACGCTCATGAACAGAGGAATTGTGAACCCGTGCCAGATAGCCAGACTGTACTGTGGCGTCGCGGGTCCCAGGACGGAGGTGACGGCGGTGTGGAGGAACGGACCGATGGTCAGGCCGGGAACGGTCCCAACCAGGAGGCAGGCAAGCACAAGAAGTTGGATCGGAAACCGCATGAAAAACGGCGGTTCGTGAGGTTCGCGAGGCAGCTCAGCCGGCAGCGGTCGGAAAAACACGTTGTGGATGAACCGTGCCGAGTAGGCAACAGCGAAAGCGCTGCCCAGGACGGCAGCATAGGGCGCGGCGGTATCGAGAATGGAATCGGCGTGCGTTTCGATCGCCTCGGCGAAGAACATTTCCTTGGAGAGAAATCCGTTGAGGAGGGGGACGCCAGCCATGGCCGCGCTTGCCACCATGGCGAGCGTCGCGGTGTAGGGCATGACACGGAAAAGCCCGCCCAGCCGCTGCATGTCGCGCGTTCCGGTCTCATGGTCGATGATACCGGCGGCCATGAACAACGAGGCTTTGAACGTGGCGTGGTTCATCATGTGGAAGATGGCAGCGACGGCACCCAGCGGGCTACCGAGGCTGAGCAGAAGTGTAATCAGACCGAGATGGCTGATGGTCGAGTAGGCGAGCAAACCCTTAATGTCCCGCTGGAAGATCGCAAAATAAGCTCCCAAAACGAAAGACATCATGCCGGCGAAGCCGACGATCCAAAACCATTCGTATGTCCCCGCAAGCACCGGCCACAGGCGCGCCAACAGGAACACGCCGGCCTTCACCATGGTCGCTGAGTGCAGGTAGGCCGAGACCGGGGTCGGTGCGGCCATGGCGTTGGGCAGCCAGAAGTGAAACGGAAACTGCGCGCTCTTGGTGAACCCCCCGAGCAGCACAAGAACCAGGATGGGCACATAGAGATCGTGGGAGCGGATAAGGTCGCCCGACGCCAAAACACGATCGAGGTCGTAGCTGCCAACGGCATGGCCAATCAGCAGGAAGCCGGCCAACAGACCGATGCCGCCGATGCCGGTAATCGTCAGCGCCATGCGGGCGCCGTCGCGGGCACTGGCGTTGTGGTGCCAATAGCCAATCAGCAGGAAGGAAAAGATGCTGGTCAGTTCCCAGAATACGACCAGCAGGATCAAGTTTCCGGAAATGACGACCCCGAGCATCGATCCCATGAACGCGAGAAAGAACGAAAAGAACCGCGGAACCGGGTCTTCCGGGGCCATGTAGTAGCGCGCATAAATGACGACGAGGAAGCCGATGCCGCTTATGAGCATGGCGAACAGCCAGGCAAATCCATCCATTCGCAAAGTGAAATCAAGGCCAAGCGTCGGAAGCCATTCGATATCGCTACGCACCACACCTGGACCGAGTACCGAGGGATAAAACATGACCGCCAAACCCAGACAGGTAAACGACGCGGCGGCGGCGAGGACAGCTGCGGCGTTGCGAGCCTTTGTCGGGAGCATGAGAGCGGCAAGGCTGCCTACGAAAGGCAGGACGATCATCAGTATCAGCGCTGTGTCGTCTGTCATCTATTGGAGCCCAAAGTCTTCGGAGACAACCACTGCCTGGCTCCGCCCATTATGGTTCTCCGGTGACATTGGGCAAGGCATTGATTGGCGGGTTCCCAGAACACCTGTCCGCGCCGCGCGATGACCACTCAGTTGGAGGCAGAAGCAGTTTGCGAGGTCGCTGACATCGATCAAGGATCCGAGCGCCATGTGGATGGGAGCGCTCGGTGCGGACTCTCAAGAAAGGTGGCGTTCGGCTGCTTCCGGCATGCCGTCAGCGGCCCCTGCCGTCAGTTGCTATCCAATCCGTTTGACGCACGCCTAGTCGTGGCGGGCGCCAAGCAAGGTGGCTATCACCAGTTCTCGTCCGGCCCTGTTTATCCCGGTCCCGCCCGGTCTTTCTTCCGCCAGTCCGAGGAAGACAAGGCGTTCGGCCAAGGCTTTCGATAAAGAAGGGTAGGGTCCGCGGTTCATTCGTTTGAGCGCCGTTTGCTCGTCCTCGGTGAGATCGTCCCAGATAACCGTCATGAAGGGCTTCCTTCCTCGCGCCTGCGCAGCCAAGCGGGATCTGAACTGCCCAGCAGCGGACTGTGAACGTGGAACCATCGGCTCAGAAGACCTATGGAACGGCGTCCGTTCCGACGATGCCGCCTTCATTTTCCAGGACGCCAATTCGTCTGACTTCGGAGCGGTTGAGTTTCAGGCGAACGCCGACACCGCCGCCGTTTTCCGCGATGAAAACGGCGCCGGCGTTTTCAAGCGCGGTTTGCAGCGTGTCGCAGATATCCTGGTCGGGAAGGTTGATCCGGCGCTCGAATTCCTCGATGACCAACGCATCCACACCTGAATTGCTTGAGAGCTTGTCACGGGTCCATTCGACCAGCGCGCGAGCGGCACGGCATTGAGCACCAGTGATCATCATAATCTCCTGTTACCGCGTTCGGGGCCGAAATCACCGCTTGCTAAGAGCCGGGACAATCGAGGGCGCGATGGCTTCGGCCCATCAGAGATGCATATCGATTCCGAAAAGGGAAGGGCTGTGCCACGCGCTGCAATCGAAATTCTGATGCAAAATAATTGTGCTAAAGCGGCAATAAATTTCGTTTGTCTTGTAGGTAAGGACGAGTGAAGCTCGCGCGTAACGAAATTGACACATTCGGTGCCAGCCAGCAGGTCTAAACGCCACGGGAGTTCTTGGCGTTGTCGCGCGAGGGGCACCTGGGCTCGACGATGACAATAATGGACAGGCTTGAACACGATTTCGGCAGAATACTTTCCGGCAGGGACATCCAGTGTCATGTAGTAGGGCAAATGGTATCTGCCAGCCTCGATGTAGATGGCCGCATTCCAATTGCTCTCGTAGATGGCAGTGCTCTCAAAAGACGGCTCCGAGAGGAACTGCTCCTGCAAGCACAGACCCGGCTGCCGATCACCTATGCAAGACTGGCCGAGAGCATAGTTGGTTCAGACGCAACAGGGGTGATTCGGGATGTGCTCGAACAACTGATGGACGACGATGCGGACGAAGGCCTGCCATTGCTTGCGGCTGTTGCCGTGAAGGCGCTCGAACCCGGTTTGCCCGCTCACTGGTTCTTCCGGAAAGCCGAGGATATGGGGCTGTTCGCTGGCGATCCGACCAATCTGGAAGCCTATGCTTTCCATGCGAGGGAGTTCTATCGCGCGATCCACCTCCATGCTGGCAACGGGCAAGTCTCTGGAACGACCTTGCCGCCGGTTCTGCCGCCCGCAGACAGGTCAAGGAGAACGAAATGCTGACCGCCAAGGACGTCATGACGTCACCTGTTATTGCGATAGGGCCTGACAGTACGGTGGATGAGGTCGGCGATATTCTCCTGTCGTACGGGATCAGCGCCGTGCCGGTGATTGATCGAGGTGCGCTGCTGGGCATCGTCAGTGAAGGAGACCTGATCCGCCGGGCAGAGATCGGTACAGCCCCGCAACATCGTTCCTGGTGGCTTCGGCTTTTCGCCAACAACGCCGCCCTTGCGGAAGGCTATGTCAAGTCTCATTCCGAGCATGTGACCGACGTCATGACAAAGGAGGTTGCGACTGTGGTCGAGAGCACGCCAGTCGTCGAGATCGCAACCCTGCTTGAACACAATCGGATCAAGCGTGTTCCGGTGCTGCGCGACGGACAGATTGTGGGGGTCGTCAGTCGTGCCGATCTGGTGCGGGCGCTGGTCGTCGCCAGGAAACGTTGGCGCGCTCCGGTGTCGCAGGACGACAGCAGCATCAGGCTGGAGATTATTGAAGCCTTGCGATCCGAATCATGGCCCTCGACCGGAAGGTCGGACGTGACCGTGACCAACGGCGTAGTTACGTTCTCGGGAGCTTACCTGTCCGAGCAGGAGCGCAAAGCCACGCTCATCCTGGCTGAAAACACCGCTGGCGTGCGGGCTATCGATGATCACCGCATTCCCCTCGATATGACCTACGGTGTGGTCTGAAGGGCCGGATAAGCGCTGGACCAGAGCATGCCCTTGACACAGACAGCCCCGATTTCCGACGAGCAGATTCGACAACTCGTCGACTCCTTCTACGACAAGATCCGCGCCGACGCGGATCTCAGGCCGATTTTCGAGCGCGTCGTTGCCGGTGATTGCGAAACGCATCTGGCGAAGATGTACGAATTTTGGTCCTCGGTCATCCTGACCAGCGGATTCTACAAGGGAAGTCTCGTCGCGGTCCGCAAGCACATGGGTGGGTTGGAGATCGGTCTGCTCGGCCGGTGCCTCGCCTTGTTTGGCGAAAGTTGCGACGAATTGCTGGACAGGGAGACTGCGGGACTGTGTTGGCTGAAGGCCGCCCATGTCGCCGAAAGTCTGAAGCTGTTATTGTTCTGTCGCCCTGACCGGCCATGGCTGAGAAACGCCTCATGACGTTCGTGGTCACCGACAATTGCATCAGATGCAAATACATGGACTGCGTGGAAGTCTGTCCCGTGGATTGTTTCTATGAAGGCGAGAACATGCTCGTCATCCATCCCGATGAATGCATCGACTGCGGCGTCTGCGAGCCAGAATGCCCGGCGAAAGCCATTTTTCCCGATACCGTGCCTGGTCTCGACGATTGGCTCGCGCTGAACGCCGAGTATGCGTCTGCGTGGCCTAATATTGCGGTCAAGCGTGATCCACCCGCCGACGCCAAGGCGTTCGACGGCGAAGCAAACAAGCTCGCGAAATATTTTTCACCCGAACCCGGGCTAGGCGACTGATCAAGATGAACGCATATACCCACCAGCCGTCGCCCCTGTATCTGGGCGTCGACACCGGCGGCACGTATACCGATGCCGTGCTGTGGTCAGAATCTACAGGCATCGTGGCCAAGGCCAAATCGCTGACCACACGGCACGATCTTGCCGAGGGCATCGCCGGTGCCGTCGACGCTGTTTTATCCGAGGCTGCCATCGAACCCGGCGCGATCAAGCTCGTCTCCATGTCGACCACGCTCGCGACCAACGCCCTCGTCGAAGGGCAGGGCGGACGGGTCGCGCTGGTGATGATCGGTTTCGCCGAAGCCGACCTTGACCGGAACGGATTGTCAAAGGCTCTCGGCTCCGATCCCGTGATCTTTTGTCCGGGCGGACATGACGTCCATGGCGATCCGCGTCCGCTGGTGCTGGACGCTCTCGTGGCCGCGCTGCCGTCTCTCGCCGACACGGTTTCAGGCATCGCCGTGGCCTCCTATTTTGCGGTTCGCAATCCCGAGCATGAGGTCGCGGTACGTGACGTCATTCGCGAGCGTACCGGGCTTCCGGTGACCTGTTCGCATGAGCTGTCGTCTAAACTCGGCGGCCCGCGACGGGCGATGACCACGCTTCTCAACGCCCGGTTGATCTCGATGATTGATCGTCTTGTCGACGCCACCGAAGGCTTTCTGGCAAGACGCGGGATCGTCGCTCCGCTCATGGTCGTGCGCGGCGACGGCGCGCTTATCACCGCAGAATTCGCCCGCGCCCGGCCGATCGAGACCATCCTGTCAGGACCAGCGGCCAGCCTGGTTGGAGCCCGGTACATGACCGGTATTGATGACGGAGTGGTGTCCGACATCGGCGGCACCACCACCGACATCGCCGTTCTGGACGGCGGTCGCCTGCGGCTCGACCCGGAAGGCGCTACCGTCGGCGGAATGCGAACCATGGTGGAAGCCGTCGCCATGCGCACCTTTGGCCTCGGGGGAGATTCGGAAGTCTCGCTCCATGAGCGGTCGCTGACTTCGACGATCGTGCTCGGCCCCCGTCGACTCGTGCCACTGGCGCTCGCCGCGGTGAAGCACGGCGATGCCATCCATAATGGCCTCAAGCGGCAATTGCTCAGCCCCAACACCAGCCGGCTGGACGGCCGCTTCGCGTTGTGCACAGGTGTCCCCGAGCGTCTGGCTGCGGGCCTGACCGTTACCGAGGCGCGGCTCTATGCCCACATTTCGGCAATTCCCGCCGCGCTCGATCGGCTGCTCGTATCGACATCACAGGTCGCAACGCTCAATCGCCTGGTCGCGCGTGGTCTGGTGCATATTGCGGGCTTCACGCCATCCGATGCGGCCCATGTGCTCGGCCGGCAGGGCAACTGGGATCCTGTCGCGGCTCGACTGGGCGCCGAATTGTTCGCACGCAAGCGCGACGGCCAAGGGCATCGTGTCGCCAAAGGAGCGGAAGCATTTTCCGAGATGGTCCTCATCGCCGTCACCCGGCGTTCTGCAGAAGCCATTCTTGAAACAGTCTTTGCCGAGGACGGGCTGGATGGCGGCGTCTCTGTTGCCAATCCGCTGGTTCAGCGTGCCGTTGGCCGACGAGGCGGCATGGCGCAGCTGTCGATCGCACTCGACCGGCCGGTGATCGGCCTCGGCGCTTCGGCATCGCTTCACTACGCGGGGCTGCCGCCGATCCTCGGCAATGCGTGCAAGATCGCCGAACACGCCGACGTCGCCAATGCGCTAGGCGCGGTGGTCGGGCAGGTACGGATGTCAGCGGAAGCCCGCGTCAGCCAGCCGGAGATCGGGCTTTTCCGTCTCAATTCCGGCCTGCGGCTGGACGATTTTGACACCGAGGACGAAGCAATGGCCGCCGCCGAAGCCCACATTCGCGCTCTGGCGGCAGGTCTCGCCGAGCGCGCCGGGACCGATCAGGCTCGGATCGAGATCTCACGGGACATAAGGGTTGCCACAATCGAGGGCGAGCGCAGTTTCGTCGAAGCCATCGTCGTCGCGACAGCCACCGGGCGGCCGCGGATCGCGTCCTGACCCGGATAGGGGCCGCCCTGTGGCCACGGCCGGAACGTTGCGCAGGCTGGAGCCCTTCGCCGATCTGAAGACCGATATAGGCCCTGGTGCAAATGAATACTCCGCACGCCAGCGAGACTTTGCAGTGGGTGCATGTGCCGTCGACCGCCAGCAAATGGTCGCCGACGCGTACCAGGACCACCAGCTGACCGGCGGCATCGGCATTATCGCGATTGCCACGATGAACACACCAACAGCGAGGTCAGGGTCGGTTTCCGCGGGCTGTTTCGATGCCATCTTGGTTCTCCTTCACGATCCTGACGGCGTGCGTCGACCATGCGCCAGACATGAAATTGGATGCAGCGCTTTTCGAAAAGTTCCCGTGGTTCGCCACGGATGGGAACCTTCCTCCTGGGTGTCGTGCCAGTCGGGAACCAATCCTCGCCAGCCGCATCCAATGGTTTCGAGCGTGGAACTGGAGAGACCGATGGACCTGCATTCGCAAATTCTGAACGACACCGAAGATGGCGTGTCGGCCTCCGCCGAAGGAAATTCAGTGGGAGACGGCCAACCCAGAGCAGTCGGCCGCGTCCGGCCGACGCGCTTCGATGCTGAGGCCGCGGTCAGGACGCTGATCTCTTGGGCCGGCGACGATCCGGCCCGACCCGGTCTTATCGATACTCCTGCGCGTGTCATTCGTGCCTATGAAGAGTGGTTTGCCGGCTATCGGCAAGATCCTGTGAGACTGCTCGAACGGACGTTCGATGAAATCGGCGGCTATAACCAGGCGGTCGAACTGCACGACATAGCGTTTCATTCTTTCTGCGAGCACCACATGGCCGCAATCCACGGCAAGGCGTACATCGCCTACATGCCCCTCAACCGCGTGGTGGGCATCTCCAAATTGGCAAGGGTCGTCGAGGCTTGCGCTCGCCGCTTGCAGGTACAGGAGCGGCTCACGGATGATATCGCTTGCGCGATCGAGGATGCCCTGCAGCCGGGTGGAGTGGCCGTCGTGCTTGTGGCCGAGCATGGCTGCATGACATCGCGCGGCGTCCACGCGCACGGCACCCGCATGGTCACCAAACGCATGCTCGGCGTTTTCGAGACGAACATCGATCTGAGGCGCGAATTCCTGTCGTCGATTCCGGTGTGACGAATTTTCAGGAACCTTGTTGTCGAGACCAATCTCTTGAAGGGCAAGGAGACTGCTCATGTCGTACGTTCGGCGAGACGCGACCGAAATCATCGCTGCCTCTGGCGACCTGGAATTGACGCAGCGAGCCCTGGCGCGCGACGGCGCTGCCTTTCGCACCATCATCAAGACGCATAACCAGCGGCTTTACCGCATCGCGCGCGGCGAGGTGCGCAATGACAGCGAGGCCGAGGACATCGTCCAGGAGGCCTATGTCAGGGCCTTTGCCCATCTCGGCAGTTTTCGCGGCGATGCCTCGCTCGGCACGTGGCTGTCGCGCATCGTCATCAACGAAGCGCTCGGCCGGTTGCGTAAAAGATGGCGATCGGTGGCGATGCCCGAGAACCCGCAGGCCGAGATTATCCAGTTTCCCCTCAACCCCAGCGATGATCCGGAGCGGACAATGGCGCAACGGCAAATCCTGGCCCTTGTCGAACGGGCGACCGACAGCCTTCCAGATCTCTACAGGATGGTGTTCGTGGCGCGGGTGATCGAGGGCCTGAGCATTGAAGAGACTTCAGAACTACTCGGCGTGCGGCCCGAAACCGTCAAGACCCGCCTGCATCGCGCTCGCGCCCTGCTGCGCAAGGCGCTGGATGACCAGATCGGGCCGGTGCTGCTCGACGCCTTCCCCTTCGCTGGCCGGCGCTGCGAACGGTTGACCGCTGCCGTGATGAAGCGGCTCGGCCTGGAAGGCTGACCCATTTTCTGATTTGGCGGATTTTCGCGGGAACGTTTGCCGCCGCGCTGCATCCAATGATGCGTCAACCGGAAACGAAGCCCGAGGCGATCCCCGCATCCGGGCGAAGGAGATGTCATGCTTATTCGTCACACCGCCGCTCTGGCCGCCTTGCTGCTGCTTGGCACTGCCCCGCTTGCGCAAGCCGCCGACAAACCAACCGACCCGCAGATCGCCCACATCGCCTATACAGCCGGCGTGATCGATGTCGAGGCGGCCAAGCAAGCGCTCAAGAAGTCGAAGAACAAGGAGGTGCTCGCCTTTGCCAAGGACATGGTCCGCGACCATGAGGCGGTGAATGTCCAAGCGCTCGACCTGGTCAAGAAACTCAAGGTGACGCCGGAAGACAACGCCACCAGCAAGGCGCTGACCAAAGCCGCCGCGGAGGAGCGGGCCAAGCTCGCCAAGCTCAAGGGAGCGGCCTTCGACAAGGCCTATGTAGACAACGAGGTAGCCTATCACAAGCAGGTCGACGACGCTCTCCAAACGCTCCTGATTCCCTCTGCGAGCAACGCCGAGCTCAAGGATCTGCTGGAGACCGGCCTGAAGATATTCCAAGGCCATGAACAACATGCCGAACATGTCGCCGGCATGCTGAAATGAGAACAGCGCTGATGATGCCGAAACGGCAACTGTGGATTGCACTGGCGCTAACAATCGTCGCCGCGCCGGTGAAGGCCGAAACCATCCAGGTCACCATCGACAAGCTGGTGTTCTCGCCAGTGACCGTCGAGGCGAAGGTTGGCGACACGATCGAGTGGGTAAACAAGGACGTGTTTGCCCACACAGCCACCGTGAAGGGTGGCTGGGATGTGATGATCCCGCCGAAGAAGTCCGGAAGCCTGAGATTGAAGGCCGCGGGAGCGGTCAACTATTTCTGCCGCTTCCACCCCAACATGAAGGGCCGCATCACGGTGGCGCCATAGCTGGAGCGTGGGATCGCGACAGGCGTCGCGATCCAACAATTCGGGGGGCGTCGTGCCCAAGGAGGTTACGCAGGCAAAGACCGCTTTGTCTTTGCGGGCGGCGACAGATTCGGCGCCACTCAGGTTGGCATTCTGCGCTCGCTCGCGCGCCGCGGCAATTGCAGCGTATATGGTTGTCGGTTCGAGAGTTGGCGCACTGAACGAGGCCTACTATGCTGGCGATCTCACGATGGAAGGAAACCCGGATCGAGACTATCTGGCGTGGATTGGGCCGGCGCGACGTCTTTCCGTTGACATGGAAAGTGAACCGGATGAAGCGGTCTCGCGTATGGGAGGGTAACGTTCAAGGCCATGCCGACCCCTTCTGATACGCCAGCATCAACGAAGCAAGCACGAAAGAAGCGACAGTCCAATCGAAGGACTGGCGATATCTGGCTGTAGCGGAAGGACAGTGTCGATCGGTCCCGCCTGATCACGCCGAAGCACACTGGCACCGACGGCATGGTCTCTGACTAGCGCTCAGAGCCGTAAATGGGTCGCCTTTATCAAGAACCGCTTCGAGGCGCTGCTGAGGGAGACGGCCGCTATCCTTTGCGGCCATCATGGACTAGCAGCTCATGCTCGTTTCGCCATCGGCTGCTACGTCTACCGAGTGGTCCGGGCCCGCGCACGCAGGACCGGGTGCTCTGCCTCGGCGCGATGTAGGTCTGCGCGATGCTCCTTGCGCTCACTGCCGGCACCCGCACTGGAAGCGAGGTGTATTTCGAAGGGCGTCCTAGGATCCATGTCGAGCAAGCGCTCGCCAAGTTCCTCATGCGCGGGGAGGTGATCGAATGCTCCAAGCCGCCGACCTGCCGCCGTGGGCTGCCTGCCGACCCCCCTGCTTCTGATCGGAGTGGTGCTTACCCTTGCCGGAGCCATCGCAACACTGCGATTCGGCAGCTTTTGCTAGCGAATCCACGTACCTACACTTGGCCTCGGCTGGGGAACGGGCGCGACCGCGCTTGCTCAATCGTCTTCTCGTCGGCGCTCGGTTCCCGCGTCGGAGCCCGCGAACTGCTGGTCGCCGCCTTCGTCACGGTCACCTGATGCTCATTGCCCGGGCAGCACGTTTCCGTGCCAGGACCGCAGGGAAGACCGGCATCCCTTCGAGGTCAGAGGTGAGGCAGGCTTGCGGACATGCGTCGAACACGCTGCGGCGGCACCGGATAAGTGATGCCGCCGCAGTCATTACGAGCGTCAGCGGCGACGACCGGCCAAATTTGGGCCCGCAACGATCGCCGACACCGAAGTCGCCGCCTGACCCTTGACCTCCTTGTCCTGCTTCGGTTTGCGGGTTTCGCGGTTGCCCTTCCTCTTTGCCATTCCTTGTCTCCTTGCTGGCAAGCACTGTGCGGCCCCCGGTCGACGGCCGGCAGCGCGCTTCGTGCGAAAACGATGAAGCTGCAGGATCCCCTGGCCAGGCGGATACTCCCCGCGCGGCCAGGGTTACCGGCGCGTTTTGCGCCGCTTTCGGAACGTTAGGGAGCTTGGAGGAGGTGTGTTCATGACCTCATTATGGGAACGTCGGATGCAGAAGTCCAAGATGGCTGGCCGATACCGGCCGTTTCGCGTCCAAAGGCCGCACGCGGCGCGCTTCGATTGAATTTCCGTGTAGGAGCCCCATCTACGATGCATGGTAATCGCAGGTCGTCACAAGAAGTTTCTGGTCGTTTCGGCGTTCCTCCTGACGCGTTCCTAGCCCGAGCGGCAAGGGCGCGCCCGCCCGCCGTCTCGGGAACAAATCCCACCCAGTCCGACATCGTATCCGGTCGTTCAGCGGCCGGCTTGTCGGCATGTCCATGACCAAGCTCGCATGAGGTTCCGCCATGTGCGGCCGCGGGCTACTTCGGCGGAGAGACCAACATGTCCAAAATCGACCGCACTTATCCATCGGCATCAGAACGCGGGTCCGAACGCAAGTCCAGAACCACAGTGCGGCAGCTGTTCCTTCGTGCCATCCGCCAATGGCAGCGGAGCCGCGCGATCAACGAACTCTCGCGACTGGACAACAGGCAACTCGAGGACATTGGCATTTCGCGCAACCACATCCCGCGGGTGGTTGAGGGTCTTTTCAGTCCAGAAGGAGCCAAACCTCTCCCAATGGCGGACTACCTGGGCGAGAGCCCGGTAATCGTGGCGGAATCCTATATTCCCCGGAGGGCCTGACATGGACACGATCACAAAGACCATCATAGCCGTAGGTCTTCTCGGCCTGATGGTGACCGCGTTCGCGATGCTCTGAGGGGCATCGGTGGCGCATTCCCGCAGTTGAAGTCGGGATGAAGTAGGCAGGACAGCATGTGCATGGAGACGTTCATCAGGATTTCGAGGCTTGCCGGGAAGGTCGCGTCCTTTCCCGGAGCAAACTCTTTGACCCTGAATCCCGCACCTAACCTGCTCCGGAGCATTCCAGGCAAAGCGGTTTGGCGCCGAGCGCCGCATCGATGGAGCGTGTCATGAGAACAGTCCGAACGAGGCAGGTGTGCCTCTCCTGCAATAGCCTCTTGCCCCGCGCCGCAGTCCGCTGCCCCTGGTGCATCTCGTCGACCGTCACTCCTGCCGCGATTGCGGATCACTGCGCGTCGGGGACGAGGCCCGGCGGACGAGCAAGCCGGGCCCAGGTGCTGCAGTGAGACCGGCCAATGCGATGCCGGTCCCGCCGACCCTGATCGATCCCGCCCGAAACGCCGCCACTTCGGCGGAGCGGGGAACGTGGGCGCTTGGGGAGGTCGCCCGGACATCATCCTCTGTCCATCCCGCTACGAAGCGCGAGGCGCTCTGGCCTCTCGGGTCTGCTCGCCGAAAGGGGCGGGCAAGCCGGGAAGCCGTGTTGGCTGCCCTGCTGCGGCGGGAGCGCCGCGGGCCGACATACATCGGCGGCGGAATCGCGATGCCGCACGGACGAAATGACGAGTCCCTGCTGCCAGCGGCGGCAGTCCTCCGTCTCCGGCAACCTGTGCACTACGCTACGGCGGACGGCGACATGGCGGACATCCTCGTAGCCGTCCCGTGGCCGAAGGGGGTCTCGTCAGGATACGTGCCGACGCTCGCCCGCCCGTTCGTCGGCCAGCGGACAAGGCACGCAAGGAATGCCGCAGACTTCACTTCGCCCCCGCCGAAGTCGGAGCGGACCACGTCGGAGAAGGGAAACTACATCGGCGAGCGCATCATGTAGACCATCTCGGTGCCGGACAAGATGATCGCGGCTGATGCCTAGCCGCTGCAACCAAACCCTGGATCCATGCTGCGGTACTGTGGGCGTGGTGATGGGCTTCTTCGCCTTGTGCCGCCCTTGGGGCGAGCATGGTGGCAAGGGGCGCTCTATCTCCTAATCTCCGACGCCGTCTATAGCGCTCATCCGTGGTTGCGTTCGGCACGCCGGTCATCGGCGTCAGTCTGTGCACACGAACGATCGTGCCGCTGCCCCCCCCCTGGCTTCCGAATTCCAGCTCACGTAACGCTGACTCGAGCCATGTGGCTCGACCAAGGGTGACAGGGATTCTCGCGCGAGACGCCATTCTGCACCTGGATGGCGCAATCGAATGGCGATGATCCACCACTCAACCTTTGCACGCGAATTCGGTTCCAGCGATCGCTTCCCGATGCAGGGGTCTTTTTTGATCTGCGCGATAAACAGGCTACAATCCGCGTCGAGGTGGCCAAGGTCGCCGTGCGCCGTCAGATTGGAATCGAAACGAACAGCTTCTTCACCATAGGCCATTCCACGCGTACGATCGTCGAGTTCGCCGAACTGCTTAGGGAGTCTCGTGTCGATTTCGTTGTCGATGTGAGGTCGATGCCGCGCTCGCGCACCAATCCGCAGTTTAACGAAGACAGCCTTCCGGGAGCGTTGGCGCCGTGGCAGATCGGCTATAAGCATGTCGCTGCGCTTGGCGGCTTGCGGGGCAAGGCGCGGGGGGCGGAACCTTCCCCCAATAGCTATTGGCGCGTACGTGGTTTTCGCAACTACGCAGACTATGCGCTGACCGAGCCGTTCGCCAAAGGCTTGGCGCAACTGCGAGAGCTCGGCAGCCGGCATCGCTGCGCAATCATGTGCGCGGAAGCCGTCTGGTGGCGCTGCCACCGCCGCATCATTTCCGACTACCTGCTCGGAGAAGGCGAACGGGTCATGCATATCCTAGGGGCCGGTCATGTCGAGGAGGCCAGCCTGACCCCAGGCGCTGTCGTGCGCCATGATGGAACGATCGTTTACCCCGGGGAGCATCTCCTCGGGACGTAAGCATGGGTCATCACAAGCCGTGCAGCCGGTTCAGCTTCCTTTGGTTGCCCCGAGCGCATGGTCGACGGTCGTCTGCGCCTCGGCCAGGATGGCGCGCAGGTGGTCCTGTCCGCGAAAACTCTCAGCGTAGATCTTGTAGATATCCTCGGTACCTGACGGGCGCGCGGCGAACCAGCCGTTTTCCGTGGCCACCTTGACGCCGCCGATTTCGGCATTGTTGCCCGGTGCCCGGCTGAGCACCGACCGGATCGGTTCGCCAGCCAAGATCTTCGACGTGATCTCATGCGGCGAGAGCTTCGACAGTTTCTCTTTTTGTGCTGGGGTTGCCGTTGCCTGGAGCCGGTCGGCGACCGGTTCGCCCAATGCCTTCGTCAGGTCGCGATAGACCTCGCCGGGATCGCGACCCATCCTTGCCATGATCTCGGCCGACAGCAACGCCGGCACGATGCCATCCTTGTCGGTCGTCCAGACGGCGCCGTTGCGGCGCATGAACGTCGCACCAGCGCTTTCCTCGCCGCAAAAGCCCATCGAGCCGTCCTGAAGGCCCTCGGCGAACCATTTGAACCCGACCGGCACTTCATACAGTCTGCGCTTCAGCCTGGCGCTGACGCGATCAATCATCTGGCTGCTCACCACCGTTTTTCCCACAGCGGTGTCCTTGCGCCATTCAGGGCGATGCTGGAACAGGTAATCAATCGCCACCGACAAGTAATGATTGGCCGGCAGCAGCCCGGCACTGCGCGTGACGATGCCGTGCCGGTCGTGATCGGTGTCGCATGCGAAAGCGATGTCGAATTGATCCTTCAGGCTGATAAGGCCTTGCATGGCATAAGCTGAAGACGGGTCCATGCGGATCTGGCCATCCCAATCAACCGTCATGAAACGAAAAGTGGGATCGACGTGGGGATTGACGATGGTCAGGTCGAGTTTATAGCGGTCGGCTATGGCGGGCCAGTAGTGGACTCCCGCGCCGCCGAGCGGGTCGACGCCCATGCGAACATGCGCTCCCCGAATGGCGTCCATGTCGATGACATTGCCGAGATCGTTCACGTAAGCGTTCAGGAAATCGTGGGCATGGACTGTAGGCGCATGGAGGGCCTTCTCGAACGGCATCCGCCGCACGCCTTTCAGGCCGTTGCCAAGCAGCTCATTGGCCTGTTGTTCGATCCAGCCGGTGACATCGGTATCCGCCGGCCCGCCATTGGGCGGGTTGTACTTGAAACCTCCGTCGCCGGGTGGGTTGTGCGACGGCGTGATGACGATGCCATCGGCAAGCCCGGTCTTGCGGCCTTTGTTGTAGATGAGGATTGCGTGAGAGACGGCAGGGGTGGGCGTATACTCGCCACCGGCCGCCATCATCACCTCCGCCCCGTTCGCGGCCAGCACTTCCAGTGCGCTCGCAAACGCCGGTTCCGACAGCGCATGTGTATCGATGCCGATGAAGATCGGGCCGTCGATGCCCCGTAGCTTGCGGTACAGACAGATGGCCTGGCTGATTGCCAGAACATGTGCTTCGTTGAACGTTCTTTCGACTGCAGACCCGCGGTGCCCGGACGTCCCGAATGCCACGCGCTGCAACGGGTCGGCAAGGTCCGGCGCTTGGCTATAGTAGGCCGTGACAAGCCTGGGGACATTGACCAGCAGGTCGGGCGGGGGCGGCTTTCCGGCCAATGGACTGATGTTCATGATCGTGCTGATTGCCTCATTTGGTGAAAGCCGCACTGCCTGGAGCTTGAATGCCCGCAATTTGCGCCTTGGCAGCCGCAACGACGTGTGCGGGCTCGAATCCGAAGTGTTTTGCGACGACCTTTGATGGAGCGGACAGGCCGAAGCTATGCAGAGCCAGGATGGCGCCGTCGAAGCCGGTATACCGTTCCCATCCGAAACCGGATGCTTCCTCCACTGCCACGCGGGCGGTTATCGTTGGCGGCAGGACGGTGTCGCGATACTCCTTTGGTTGGCTTTCAAACAATTCCCATGACGGCATGCTGACGACGCGTGCCTTGATGCCCTCGGCCTTCAGCTGTTCATAGCCCGTCACGCACAGCGCGACTTCGCTGCCGGTCGCCAGCAGCAGGACGTCGGGTCGGGCGTCGGGAGCATCGGCCAGTACATAAGCGCCCCGTGCCACGCCGCCTGCGTTTGCGTAGGTCGAGCGATCGAGCGTCGGCACCGGCTGTCGCGTCAGTACGAGGCAGACGGGCCTGTCCTTGAGATGAATGATGACCTTCCATGCCTCCATGACCTCATTCGCATCCGCCGGGCGCAGCACGATCATGCCGGGCATGGCGCGGAACGAGGCAAGCTGCTCGATGGGCTGGTGGGTTGGCCCGTCCTCGCCGAGACTGATGGAATCGTGGGTCCAGATGGAGATGAGCGGGAGTTCCATCATCGAGCTCAGCCGCAGCGCCGCGCGGCAATAGTCGGTGAAGATCAGGAAGCTGGAGACGAACGGCCGCAGCTTCGACAGGCTCATGCCGTTGCCGATGGCGCACATGGCATGTTCGCGCAGGCCAAAGTGGAAATTCCGCCCGCGGTAGCTGACGGCCTGGTCACCCTCGGGCGCCTGAAAGTTGCCGGCGAAATCGAATTCGAGGTTCGTCTTGGTTGACGGCGACAGGTCTGCCGCGCCACCCAGCAGCCATGGCAAATGTTCCGCAATAGCGTTCAACACCTGGCCGGACGATTCACGTGTCGCGAGGCCTTTCGCGTCGGCTGAGAAGGCGGGCAACGTGGCGTCCCACCCGGGAGCAACTTCACGTCGCTGCATCTGATCGATCTGTTCGGCCAAGTCAGGATATTGTTTGCGATAGGCAGCAAACAATTTTCGCCAGGCGGCATGAGCGGCGTCCCCACGCTTGCCCATATGTGAGCGGAAATGCGCCACGACCCCGTCCGGAACTTTGAAATCGGCGTCCGGATCCCAGCCGTAGAATTCCTTCGTCAGCCGAACTTCTTCGGCGCCCAGGGGCTCGCCATGCGCTTTGCTGGTGTCATGCTTGTGCGGCGCGCCATAACCGATATGACTTTGAACGATGATCAGCGTGGGGCGGTCATGCGTATCGATGAACATCTGATACGCCTTGCCCAGCAACACCAGATCGTTTGCATCGCTTACCCGCTCGACATGCCATCCGTACGCAAG
The DNA here is from genome assembly GCF_003997795.1 of Mesorhizobium sp. M7A.F.Ca.US.005.03.2.1. Lineage (NCBI taxonomy): Bacteria > Pseudomonadati > Pseudomonadota > Alphaproteobacteria > Hyphomicrobiales > Phyllobacteriaceae > Mesorhizobium > Mesorhizobium sp. M7A.F.Ca.US.005.03.2.1. The sequence goes on from NZ_RZRP01000003.1 coordinate 25,953, forward strand.
GAAGCGGGTTGCCACGTCTTCGGTGAAGGTAAGGCCAGTCGGCCCCTCGATGGTGATGTGATTGTCGTCATAAATCCAGCAGAGGTTCGACAATTTGAGGTGTCCAGCCAGCGATGCCGCCTCGTTGCTGAGCCCCTCCATCATGTCGCCGTCGCTGCACAGCGCATAGACAGTGTGCGAGAACAGATCATAATCGGGTCGATTGTAGGTGGCCGCCAGCCACCGTTCAGCAATTGCCATGCCGACGCTTGTGGCGGCACCTTGTCCGAGTGGCCCCGTGGTCGTTTCCACGCCCGAGGTCCAGGCAAATTCGGGATGTCCAGTGCAATGGCTGCCTGCCTGGCGGAACGACTTGAGATCGTCCAACGTCACGGCCAGCCGGTCGCTCGATGGATAGGCCGGCCCTTTTGCCTTGACGCCGCACACATGAAGCAGGCTGTAGAGCAGAGCGCAGGCGTGACCGGCCGACAGCACGAAACGGTCGCGGTTCGGCCAGTCGGGATCGGCTGCATCATAGCGCAGGAAGTGTTGCCACAGGCAGTAGGCGACTGGCGCGGCATCCAGCGGCGTTCCGGGATGGCCGGAATTTGCCTTCTGGACCGCGTCGATGGAAAGCATCCGCAGCGTGTTGATGCAAAGCTGGTCGAGTTGCGCCTGTACCATATTTTTTCCGATCGGAGTCTTGCGGTCCGGCTGTCGATTCAGTGCTTCTTGATCCGGCGATAGCGCTCGATCAAAGCATTGGTCGAGCTGTCATGTTGAAGATTTGGGGTCGCGGAAACTTCCAGTTCAGGGATTGTTTTCTCGGCCAGCGCCTTGCCCAGCTCAACGCCCCATTGGTCAAACGAGTCGATGCTCCAGATGACGCCTTGCGTGAAGACGCTGTGCTCGTAGAGCGCCACCAGGCTGCCTAGTATCTTTGGCGTCAGGCGCTCGGCAAGCAACGTATTGGTAGGGCGGTTGCCTTCGAAGGTGCGGTGCGGAACCAGCCAATCCGGCGTCCCTTCCGCTCGGACTTCCCCTTCCGTTATGCCGAAAGCCAGCGCCTCGGTCTGTGCGAAGAGATTTGCCATCAGGAGATCGTGGTGGCGTCCCAGCGGATTCAATGCCTGGCAAAACCCGATGAAGTCGCACGGAACGAGCTTGGTGCCTTGATGAATGAGTTGGTAGAAAGAGTGCTGCCCGTTGGTGCCAGGTTCGCCCCAATAGATCGGCCCTGTTTGGTAGTCGACTTTCGTGCCGCCAAGCGTGACGTGCTTGCCATTGCTCTCCATCGTCAGTTGCTGGAGATAGGCGGGAAAACGCTTCAGATATTGCTCGTAGGGAAGCACCGCGACCGTCTGCGCTTCGAAGAAATTGTTGTACCAGACCGCGAGCAGACCCATCAGAGCCGGCAGGTTCTGATCGAACCGTGCAGTGCGAAAATGCTGGTCCATGTCATGGAAGCCCGACAGCATCGCCTGGAAATTTTCCGCCCCGACGGCGAGCATGGTGGATAGGCCTATCGCCGAATCCATTGAATAGCGGCCGCCGTCCCAATCCCACATGCCGAACATCTGTTCGGTGTCGATGCCGAATTTGGCGACCCCTTCGGTATTGGTCGAGACGGCGACGAAATGCCGGGCCACCGCCCGCTCGTCGCCCAGCTTGCGCAGCACCCATTGACGGGCCGTATGGGCGTTGGTCAGCGTTTCCAACGTTTTGAACGTCTTCGAGCAGATGATGAACAGCGTTTCTTCAGGATTCAGATCTCGCGTCGCTTCCGCGAAATCGGTACCGTCGATGTTCGAGATGAAGCGGAAAATCATGTCGCGCCGGCTGTAGTGGCGCAGCGCTTCATAGGCCATGACCGGCCCGAGGTCAGAGCCGCCGATGCCGATATTGATGACGTTGCGGATCGGCAGGCCTGAATGGCCGCGCCATGCGCCGCTGTGGATCTTGTTCGTGAAATCAGCCATCTTGCCGAGCACCGCGTGCACTTCCGGCACGACGTCGATACCGTCAACTAAAATTCGCTCGCCAATTGGTGCGCGCAGCGCCGTGTGAAGCACAGCACGCTGCTCGGTCACATTGATCTTCTGACCGCTGAACATCGCTTCGATGCGCTCACGCAACCCGGAGGCCTCGGCAAGTTCAATGAGAAGCTGGACCGTCTCAGGCGTGATGCGGTTTTTCGAATAGTCGAGATAAAGTCCGCAGGCGTCGACGGTGAACTGCGTGCCACGTCCGGGATCATCCGCGAAGAGCTGTCGCAGATGCAAAGGGCGCACTTCCTGACAATGCGCCAGCAACGCCTGCCATGCTGAAAGCTCCGTGAGCGGCAATGTCCTGGCCGCAAGAAGCGCGCTCATCATCTGCCGGCCGAACCGTGGCGATGTAACTGCTCGCTCTTCAAGGCAATCACCGCCATCAGATCGGCCCATGATTTGGTGAAGGATTGCGCGCCTTCCAACTGGAGCTGCGCGGCAAGCGCCTGAATGTCGACGCCGGCTTTTGCGAAATCGCCAAGCACGGTTTCGCTGTCGCCGCCATCCTCCCGCATGATGCCGCGCAACACACCCTCTTTCGAAAACGCATGGAGTGTCTTCTCTGGAATGGTGTTGATGGTAGCAGGCGCGGCGAGCGCTTCGATATAATAGGATTGCGGAAGCTGCGGATCCTTGGTGCCGGTGCTCGCCCATAGCAGACGCTGGGAAAGTGCGCCGGCATCGGCCAGCTTGCGCCATCCGGAAGAGGCAAGCCGCTCCCGGTAGGCTTTATAGACTTGCCCGGATATGGCGATACCGAGACGGTTCCGCAGCGCGGGGTTAACCTTATCCATGACCGCCTTGTCCCAGCGGCTGACGAAGATTGAGGCGACAGAGGCGATCTTCGGGTCGAGCCCGGCGTCAATCCGTCGCTGAATGCCTCGGCAATACGCGTCGGCCGCCGCCACATACTGCTCGCACGAAAACAGCAGGGTGACATTCACCGGCACGCCGGCGAAGATCGATTCCTCTATGGCCTCGACACCTGCGGGCGTGCCCGGAATCTTGATGAACAGGTTGGAACACTCCGCCTGCCCATGCAACCGCTTGGCGGCTTCGACAGTGGCGCCGGCATCGTTAGCCAGCAAAGGCGACACTTCCAGGGAAACCCAGCCATCGATGCCGCCCGTCACTTCGTGG
>NZ_RZRP01000400.1:0-5691 GCF_003997795.1 Mesorhizobium sp. M7A.F.Ca.US.005.03.2.1
GTCTCGGCTGGATGACGAAGACGCAGTGGGAGGAGACTCTGAAGACGCTGACGGACCAGGGCGTGCTCAAGGCGGCTCTGTCGGCGGACGACGTCTTCACCGACGCGTTCCTGGCGAAAGAATAAGAGGCTCGCGATGTTCGAACGGACGCGGGAATGAGCGCCTACCGGCAGGCCAGGCTGTCCTGCGCCATGGCGCAGGACACATCACGCTCGCCTTTCGCCGCATCGGTGCGGTCGAGCGTGATCTGCACGCGGGTGGCATATGCTCGGCTCGCCAGACCGCACCACAGCCGCTCGACGGGCAGGTTCTCGCGCTTGTCGTTGAGGATCGTGAACGTGCCGGTCTTCGCATCGAACCAGAGCTCGACGCGGGTCTTCTTGCCCGGCTCGATCGTTGCGATCCCGGCCGAATACCAGTGGGCGAAGTCGGCGTTGCAGGAGAGGCCTTCGCTGCCCGCATTCGAAATCGTCAACGGAACCATGTCGAGCCCGTCAGTGCCGGTGCGGACGGCGACATGGTGCAACTCAACCGCGTTGGCGAAGGACGATAACGCCAGCATCACCGGAAGGGCATAACGGATCTTCACTTTGCCTGAGCTCCACAATGTAATTTTTCCTAGGCAGTCTATCTCGCTTTCGCGCAATAACAATAAGAATATTGATTGGTGAAACAACAGAGAGGGTAACATGTTAAAGCTTCTTAAGAGCAGTGTAAGTGCAGTTATATTGACCAGTGTCTTGTTGAGCGGCGCGCTTGCCGGCGAGGTCAAGTCGATCGCCATCCTCACGCCCGAAGAAGGCACGGACTACGGCTGGAACCAGCAAGGCATCGATGCCGCCAAGGCGGCTGGCAAGGCCGCCGGCGTCGAAGTGGTCGTGGCCCAGGGCCTCGGCTATGGCGATGTTCGTCCGACCTTGCGGGAACTTGCCTCCGACGGCGCCAGCCTGCTGATCGCGCATGCCAGCGGCTACAACACCTCGGCGCCTGAAATCGCCAAGGAATTGAAAGTTCCGGTGGCAATCGTCGACACGCCAGCCGGCCTGGAGAAGGGCCTTGTCGCCGACTATACGCTGAGCGGCCACGAGGGCGCCTATCTCGCCGGCCGTCTCGCCGCCAAGGTGTCGCGTTCCAAGTCGGTCGGCATCGTGGTGTCGGGCGAACCGCCATCGTGGAATTCGCAGTCGGCGGCGTTCGCGCAAGGCGTGAAGGCGGAGAACCCGGACGTCAAGATCACCTACGCGGTGATCGGCCCGGCCGCCTACAGCGATGCGGCCGGCGGCAAGCGCGTCACCGAAAGCGTGATCGCGTCGGGCGCCGACATCATCTTCGGCCAAGGCAACGGTTCGAGCTTCGGCATGCTGCAAGCGGTCGAGACAACCAAGGCAGCCGATGGCGGCAAGGTCTATTTCATCGACGTCATCGGCGACAAGTCACCGATCGACAAGGGCTTCCTGCTGTCGTCGGTGGTGTGGAACATCGAGCCGGTCTATGCGGCGATGATTGCCGACCTGAAGGCCGACACGTTCGGCACCAAACACTATACGATCGGCCTCAAGGACGACTCGGTCAAGTTGCTGAAGACCGCTGCGATCCCGGACAATGTCTGGACGGAAATCCAGGCGCTGCGCGAGGACGTCATTTCCGGCAAGATCAAGGTCGAGCCGGTCTATGACGCGGCCGCCGTAAGGGCACTGATGACCAGCGTCGCCCAGTAAGGCGATCATGGTCGGCTGCCGGAGGGGTGATCCGTTCACCCCTCCGGACGATTCCTGTTTTTTGGTGCTGGGCTTCATGAGCGGTTTTTCTTCATCGTCCGTTGCCGGGCGCGACATCGTCGCGCTTGAAGGCGTGACCAAACGGTTCCCCGGCATCGTTGCCAATGACAGCGTCGACCTGTCGATCCGCCCGGGCGAAGTGCATGTGCTGCTGGGCGAGAACGGCGCTGGAAAATCGACATTGATCGGCATGTTGTCCGGCCTGCAGCAGCCTGACGAAGGACGCATACTGGTCGACGGCAAACCGACGCCGATCACCTCGCCACGCCATGCGCTGGCACTCGGCATAGGCACCGTATTCCAGCACATGATGCTGGTGCCGACGCTAACGGTGGCGGAGAACCTCCTGCTTGGCGGGCCGTGGTGGCAGCGCCCCAGGACCGAGGAACTGGCGGCGCGCGTCGCCGAGATCACCGGCACGCTCGGCATCACCGTCAAGCTTCAAGCCAAGGTATCAGAGTTGTCGCTCGGCGAGCAGCAGCAGGTCGAGATCCTGCGCGCGATGCTGCGCAACAGCCGGCTGCTCATCCTTGACGAGTCCACCTCCATGCTGACGCCGAAAGGTATCGACGAACTGGGCGCGCTGATGCGCCGCCTTGTCGAGCAGGGCCTTGCGATCGTCTTCATCACCCACAAGCTCAAGGAGGCGGCTGCCTTCGGCGACCGCATCTCGGTGCTGAAGCTTGGCCGCAAGGTCGGCGAGATTCCACCCGAGCGGTTTCGCACGCTGGGCGAACAGGAGATCGTCTCGGAGATCGTGGAATTGATGTTCGGCAAGCAGAAGGATGACCCGGAAGCCGTCGAGCGTCCTGTCCGCACTGCCCGCGCCGGCGCTGACCCGCTGCTTCAGGTGACGGACCTGGCGGTAGCGGCGACGGACAATGCGCCGGGCCTGTCGTCGATCTCCTTCGACATCCGCCCGGGCGAGATCCTCGGCATAGCCGGCATCGACGGCAACGGCCAGAAGCAGCTGGCGGAAGCGCTGGCCGGCCAGCGTACAGCCACAAGCGGCTCGGTGCGGCTGGACGGCGCCGCCATCGAGACGCTGAGCGTCGGCGAGCGCCGCCGGCGCGGCCTTCGCTACCTGACCGACGACCGACTGGGCGAGGGCACTGTCGGCACCTTCCCGGTCTCGATCAATTTCTTCCTCAAGCAGGTCGGCGCGGCCCCGTTCTGGCGCAACGGCGTCGAGCAGCGCGCGGAGATCGACAAGCGCGCCGCGCAGCTCGTGCGCGAATACGACGTGCGCACGCCGAGCCTGAAGACGCCCGTCGCGCGGCTGTCCGGCGGCAACATCCAGAAGGTGCTTCTGGCAAGGGAACTGGCTGAAGGCGCCAAGGTGGTGATCTTCAACAAGCCGACCTATGGGCTCGATCTCGCCAACACATTGGCGTCGCGCCAGCGCATTCGCGATACGGCGGCGCGTGGCCTTGCCGTGCTGCTGATCTCCACCGACCTCGAGGAATTGCTTGGCATGTGCGACCGCATCGCCGTCATCGCCGACGGCGCTTTGGTCGGCACCGTCGAGAACGTAGACGACGCCCGCACAAAGGTCGGTCGCCTGATGATCGGACTTGCCGCATGAGCATCGACACCGCACCCACGGTCAGCGCCACCGCACTCGATGCCACGAGCGGGGCAGCGACGCGCCGCGACATCCTGCATCGGCTGCTGATGACGCTCGGCCCGATCCTTATCGCGCTGGTCATAGCCGGCTGTATCCTGCTTGCCGTCGGCGTCGACCCGCTGGCCTATTATGGCTTCGTGCTGGAGAAGGGACTGTTCTCGCCGCTCGGCATCCAGCAGACACTGACGCGCATGGCGCCGCTGCTGTTTCTCGCCGCCGGCCTGATCGTCGCCTTTCGCGCCGGCATGTGGAATCTGGGCGGCGACGGCCAGTTCCTGCTTGGCGCGGTGACGGCGGCTGCCAGCGCTCCCGTGTTCGTGCAGATCATGCCAGCCTGGCTGGCGCTGGTCTGCTCGCTCCTCATCGCCATGGTGGTGGCGATGATCTGGTCGCTGGTGCCGGCGCTGCTGCGTGCCTATCAGGGCGTCAACGAGATCATCACCACCCTGATGATGACGTTCCTCGGCACCTCGCTCGCCAATGTGCTGGTCAAGCTGGCGTTTCGCGACCCAAGCACGACCGTGCCGCAGACGCGCACGCTGCCGGTGGAGGACCGGCTGCCGCGCCTGTTCGAAACGACCATCACCAGTGGCCTGCTGCTTGGGCTGGCGGCGATCGTCATCGTGCATCTGGTGATGACGCGCACGGCGTTCGGGCTGAAGCTGAGGATCGTCGGCGCCAATCCACGAGCGGCGGTTCACTCGGGGCTCGGCGTTCCCGGCCTGACCGTCGCCGTCTTCGCCATTTCGGCCGGGCTGGCCGGGCTTGCCGGCGCCGTCGACATCATCGGCGTCCAGGGCAATGTCCGCGCCGACTGGAATCCCGCCTACGGGCTTGCCGTAATACCCGCCGTGTTTCTCGCCCGAATGAACGGCTTTGCAGCCATCGGCTTCGTGTTCCTGCTTTCGGTGCTTTCGATCGGCGGCGAGAGCGCGGCGCGCCGGCTCGGCGTGCCCAATCATTTCACGCTGGTGCTGGTTTCCATCGTGCTGATTGTGCTCGCGCTCGCCGAATATTTCGATCACCGATACAACCAGTCGCGGAGGGCCTAGGGCATGACCGGGCTCTTCAGCGAGGTCTTTCTCAGCGCGCTGCTGTTCGGCGCCGTCACCGCAGCGATCCCGCTGCTGCTTGCCGGGCTCGGCGAGCAGATCTCCGAGAAGGCTGGCGTGCTCAATATCGGCATCGAAGGCATGATGCTGGCCGGCGCCTATCTCGGCTTTGTCGGCGCTTTCTATTCCGGGTCGCTGTGGCTGGGCTTTCTCACCGGCGCCGCCGGGGGTGCTGCGGTGGCGCTTGTCATGGCGCTGCTTTGCGTGCGCATCGGGCTCAACCAGATCGTCATCGGCATCGCGCTGACCTTGGGGCTGGAAGGCCTGACGGCGCTGCTCCACCATTTCCAGTTCTCGCGCAGCTATCCGCGCCTGCCGGCGGCGGATGCGACTGTCATTCCGCTGCTTTCGGACCTTCCGGTCATCGGGCCTGCATTCTTCAAGCATCATCTGATCGTCTATCTGGCGGTCGCGCTGGTTTTCGGCATGGGCTACATCTACCGGCGCACGCAGCTGGGCCTCAATTTGCAGGCGGCAGGCGACAAGCCGGCCGCGCTCGATGTCGCCGGCATCGATGTCGTGCGGACCCGCACCATCGCCGTGCTGACGACCGGAGCGCTGGCCGGGCTCGGCGGCGCGTATCTCGCCAATGTCGGGGCCGGCCTGTTCATTCCGTTCATCACCAATGGCGCGGGCTTTCTCGGCATCGTGCTGGCCATGCTGGCGCGCGGTCGCCCGATCTGGGTGCTGTTCGGCGCGTTGCTGTTCGGTGTCTGCCTGTCGCTGACGACGGCCATGCAAGTGGCCGGCATCAACATACCGACCGACATCATCCAGATGCTGCCGTTCCTGGCGGTGATGATCATGCTGGTGCTGTTCGGCCGGCGCGCCAGCCTGCCGGCGGCGCTCGGCATTCCATATGAGCGCGGCGCGCGCTGAGGACAATTCATGCGCGGACGGGACCCGCGCCAATAAAGGAGGCAAGAATGTCGGATACCAAGGTCTACCTGCTCGACGGCGGCTCGCTCGTTCTCGACGGCTATCATGTGTTCTGGAACCGCGGCCCTGGCGGCGAAGTGCGCTTCCCCGTCTATTCGATCCTGATCGAACATGCCGAGGGCCGGTTCCTCATCGACACCGGCTACGACTACGATCACGTGATGAAGGTGCTGCCGTTCGAAAAGCCGATCCAGGAAAAGCACCAGACCATCCCAGGCGCCCTGGCGCTGCTCGG
>NZ_RZRP01000401.1:0-5680 GCF_003997795.1 Mesorhizobium sp. M7A.F.Ca.US.005.03.2.1
CTATTTTGTATACAATTTAAAGTGTAGCTTCGGGATCAGCGATGTCAACACCGATCGGCGCGCCTGGGGTCGTCGACCCGGGCTGGGAGATGGGGCGCCGGAGCGTGGCAAACCGCGCCGACTTTGAATACAGCTATGCGTGAGAACGTATGCCGGCAGAAAGACCGGAGAACTGGAAACGGAACTTGGCCAAGGAAACCAAAAACACGCTGCGCGACTCGGTCTATTCCGCGCTCAAGGCGATGATCGTGACCGGCCAGATCCCGCCGGGATCGCGCGTCACCGAGAACGACATCGCCGCAAAACTCAATGTCAGCCGCACGCCGGTGCGCGAGGCCTTCAACCGCCTCGAGCGCGACGGCCTGGTCACCGGCCGGCCGCGCCAGGGCTATGTCGTCACCGAGTTCGACATCAACATGTTCCGCGAGGCCTTCGAGATCCGCGAACTGCTCGACGGCCACGCGACGGAACTGGCCGCCGCTGCTGCGACGGAACAGGACAAGGCGCGGCTGCGTGTCATGCTGGCCGAATGCGAGCGGCTGGCCGCCATTCCGGAGCGCACCACGCGCGAAAAATTCCAGGAGCTCGAAGTCGGCATCGACCTGCACCGCGTCATCGCCGAAATCAGCGGCAATGCGATGCTGCATGGCATGCTGTGCGGCATCCTCGACAAGTGCCAGCACTATGTCTGGACCGAACTGTTGTGGCTCGACGAATGGAAGATCGCCCGCGACGAGCATGCCGAGATCGTCGAGGCGATCTGCGCCGGCGATGCCGCCCGAGCCGGCACGCTGGCCCGCGCCCACGTAAGGGGCTCGCGCGACAATGTGCTGCGCCTGCTGCAGGCGAAATCGGACTACCAGAGTTTTCTGGCCAAGGCGTCCTGAGCGGCGCTGGTGGCGGCGTCAGATGGTCCATATGGATATTGCTATCGACAGCACTACTATATGTCTCACGAACTGCGACGAGGACGGTCCAGTGCTTCCCTCGACAGGGCTCGATCGGTTGAGCGCATTTTCGGATGGCGTGTTCGCCGTCCTCATCACGGTGCTGGTCCTCGACTTGCGCCCGCCGGAGTTGCCGACGTTCAAGGCGCTTCTGGAGCTCTGGCCGACATGGCTGAGCTACAGCGTCAGCTATCTCTTCATCGCCATCGTCTGGGCGAACCATCATCATCTGTTACGCCACGCCAGGGAGGCGACAGCCAGCCTGATGTGGTACAATTTCGCACATCTGTTCTCGGTTTCGCTGCTGCCGCTGGCGACCGCGTGGATGGCGGTCAGCGAGCTGGCGCCGCAGCCGGTCGCCTTCTATGCCGCCGTCTTCTTCCTGGTGAACCTGACCTACATTCTTCTGATCCGCGAACTCATCGACCCGATGCCGGAGAACGCGGTTCCGCTCGCGGTGCGCAAGCGCATGCGCATCCGGTCGCTCGCGACGCTCTGTCTATTCGCGCTGGCGGGGCTGGTCGCCCTGAAATATCCAGTCGCGGGCTTGGCGATCTGTTGCTGCTGCTTGGCCGTCTATCTCAGGCCGGAAGCGCCGGGGGCAGGCAAAAGCTCGGGCAAAGGCTGAATTCTCGCACCCGACGCGTTAAACGGCTTCAGCCCTTGCGCTCCTGAAGGCTGTTGCCGCCATCGACCACCAGCAGGGCGCCGTTGACATAGCTGGCGCCTTCCGAGGCCAGGAACACGACCGCGGCGGCCACCTCATCCGGTCGCCCGGCCCGCGCCGGCGGCGTATTCAGGGCGGCTTGCCGCTCCATCTCGCTCGACGACCCTGTTTCGATCCAGCCGGGAGCCACGGCATTGACGGTCACGCCGCTTTTCGCCACTTCGAGCGCCAGCGTGCGTGTCAGGCCGACCATGCCGGCCTTGGCGGCGGAATAGGCTGATGTGCCTTCGAAAGACACCAGCGGCCCGGTGACCGACGCCACATTGACGATGCGCCCGTAGCCCGCTTCGACCATCGCCGGCAGAAACGCCTTCGTGACGAGGAATGCCGTCTTCAGGCTGACGTCGATCCCCTGATCCCAGTCGGCCTCGGTCATGGCGAGAAACGCCTTGTCGACCGATGGCGATGCCAGCGAGCCCATGCCGGCATTGTTGACCAGTATATCGACCGCGCCGACATCGGCCCGCAGCCGCGTGACATCGGCAGCGATGGTGAGATCGGCGATTGCGGCCCTGGCATCGATGCCTTCTGCACGGAGCTCAACGGCGCGATCGAGCACACGTGCACTGGCACCGGTGAGAAAAACGGCATGGCCGGCTTGGCCGAGCTGCCGGGCAATGGCAAAGCCGATGCCGTCGGCCGCTCCGGCCCCGGTGATAAGTGCTCGCTTGGTGGTAGTGATGGATGTCAATTCAGGCTCCGTTGGTTCCGCCTGCCGTGCGCGGTCGAACGCCAGCGGTCACAATCGTCGAACCATATAATCCATGGGGTACATAGCGCGCCTATTTTTCCTGTTAAATCGCATGCAGCGCGTCGACGGTATGGAAACCCGAAACACGTTCCATCATGGAAATTCAGTCCGACCAGCTCGCGGCTGTGAAAAAGAAGTAGGGGGAAATAGTCCTAGGTTGTGACAGGCTTCGGCAAGGTGAGCCAAGGTGGACGCTTGAGGTGGACCCGACTGCCGCCGACACTTATCTTGCGATCATACCGGGCTGAGAACTCGGAAATGAGCATGAGCGCCGCGAAGTAGGCTTCCGTCGCATAGCGGATTGTCCATTTCGTACCCAGACCGTACCGTCCTTCCATCATCTCGCGTGAATTGGGGAGCTTCTTTAGGAGGCCGCGGTTGATGCCGGAACAATGCGGAAGCGCGTCGTCGTAAAGGTAAAAAAGGTCGTGGGTTTCACGATACTTTCTGCCTGTCTTTTGAAGAATGAATGCCTTTATCGTCCGTTCGATTGCCATCTGCATCGACCACATTGCAGCGCCCCTTGCGGTATCACTATCAGTAAGCAGACCTATTGCCGCGTTTTGAAGATCAGAAAGAACCCCATCAATCAATTCCGTGATTTCATGATCCGGCGCGGTCACTCCCATCGTGTTCATTCTGATCCTGCGCAAGGCGGTGGCCACCGCCGTCGTCCTCGTTTTCAGTTTTCGGCTTTCCGTCAGGTCTATCTTCGCGAGGTTGGGCGGGTTTACGAGCCAGTCGGTGGGCGTCTCGCCCTGTTCAATGCCAAGGGGGAAATGAAGCCAAACGGTTTCACCAGGTGTCCCCGGCGTGGTGCGTGTTAGTGGAACGCGGATTTCAATCGGGACATGCCGAACAAGCACTACGCCCGACGCAAAACCCTCCCCGCTACTCTGATCAAAAGCACTTCCGTAGGTATCGCGATACCATGTCTCAATATGGTGGAAGATCACCGCAAACCATGGTTTCCCTGCAAAATCCTCCTTCGTGTCGCCCCGAATGTCCAGAATGCTTTCTAGAACGAACTTGATTGAAGCCCTAAGCGGACGTTGCCAAAGTGGGAGCTCCTCCACCTGAAGCTCCAAGTCGATTAGCTGCATATGCTCGGCAATAGCTTCTTCAAGCGTCACTTAGGACCTCCGGTCGTGCGGAACAATTATATGATGGAGAAGGAAGTAACGGACAGGTCGACGCTTTTCCCATAGATGTTCGAAAATTGCGGATTGTTGCCCCGTCGCCGCGTTCCCATGTTCCGGCACTCAAACCGGAGACAATGAAATGCCGAAGTCAACAATCAGTGCCGCCCTTTTACAAGAGCACCTTCACGGTGGCGGGTCGGTCTATGAAGAGGGGCAGAAAGCCTGTCGACGCCACGTCCCGCTGCGCAAATGCCCCTATACGGATAGCGGTCGCCGTGAAAGGTGGATGAAGGGCTGGCACGATGAACAGGCTGAGTTCATGACCAGCTAGGTCGTCCGCATGAGATCTATGAGGTCTGCCGAACTTGAACTGAAGCGCAAGGAGTATTTCAGTCCTCCCGGTTCGCCCATGCGATCATTTCGTCCGTCACTTGAACCGGTCGGGACTGATAGAGCTTTGAGATTGTTACGAACCGATCAAGGACCTTTTGGTCAACATCCGCGTCCACGTCAAAATCTCGTTTGAGCCGTTCTTTGGTTTCCCGCCAGACCTTCAAGGCGTAACCTGCCAAATCCTCCTTGATCGAAATCTTGAAGGGGTCTTTGATGTCTTCAGGTATCTCGCGAAACTGCGCCCAGCGCCGATTGTAGCCTTCATTGTCACGGACGGGACTTCCAAACTCCTGCTCGATCCTTTGCCTTGCAGCCTCTTTTCCTTTATTCGTAGCGGCTCTTAGTTTCCTGATTTCGGGCATCGTCATGTCGAAAAGGAAAGTGTCATCCATTTCCTTTTTGATGTCCGAAAAATCGACCTTCTGTCCAAGGGTGTTGTGCTGCGTGACAAGATCATCATAGAGCTTCCAATGATCATTCCACTTTCCTGCAACCCCGATACGCCCCGCCTTCACCTTTCCAAGTATAACTTCCCGCGTGTAGATCGAAACGATATCGCGCAAGCGTTCAATGAGGTCAGCGGCTTCTTTCTGCTTGTCCTCCCAAAGCTCCGCTTCAAAGCCCAGCCCTTTGAAGCGTTTGAAGCGCGAAACGTTGGCGTAGAGAAAGCTGAGAAAGCCAAGGCCAAAGACTGCGGCGGCTTCTGTCACTTTTTCCTGATAGATCAATGTCAGGCTCGCGCCGAGCAGGGCCAAGCCGACGATCACAAACAAGACCCGTTCCCAATTCGTAACGAACCACTTCCCAAAGGGTTTAAGCATTGCCTTGATTGATCCCCGCGCCTTCTTGCATAGATGGCGGGAAGATCGGCAATGCGCAACTGCTACCCGTTCCGTGAGGCTGCCCGAGAATGGCTTCCTCACGGTTTGTCACCCTCGATGAGAGTAGGACAGCCAGTGAACCGCATATGAAATTAGTGGGAGTATCCGTGGGGCTTTGAGCCCCATTCCGGGATTTTTACGGCTTTTTGTTCCCCTCTAGGCTGTTGAAGGCAACATAGAAAAGGTCGGAAATCCCAACGGTCTCATATAATTGTTTGGCGCGCCCGAAGAGATTCGAACTCCTGACCCCCAGATTCGTAGTCTGGTGCTCTATCCAGCTGAGCTACGGGCGCGCAACAGGCCATGCTTTCCATGACCCCGCAATCCGATCGTAAACGACCGGTCGCGACGAGACGTGTTCCCTAGCGACTGAATTTCGGAAAAGCAAGCCGATCCGGCAAAAGTTTTGTCACAAGTGCCTTGGTTGGTGATGAAGGCTGGGATTCCGGCAGATGGCAACGGTCCGAAGTTGAGCCGGTTCCTGCTCATTGGAAGAAGCATCGGGCCAGAGGACAAGAGGGCCGGGCGACCCGGCGCTCTAAACCGTCACGCCGGGCGGCGCAGGCCGTTGCGGGCCTGGTCGAGCCGGACCGGCTGGTCGGGGATGGTGACGGCGAATGTGGTGCGCCCGCCAATGCTCTCGACCAGCTCGACCGTGCCGCCGTGCGCGCGGATCAGTTCGTGCGCGATCGCCAGGCCAAGGCCGGTGCCGCCGCTGCGCGCCGAGCCGCGAAAGGCCGCGAACAGGTTTTCGCGCGCCTTGGGCGGCAGGCCGGGGCCGGTGTCGCTGACGGCGATGCGGCTGACGCTGCCCAGGCGCACGGCCGACACCGCCAGGC
>NZ_RZRP01000402.1:0-5601 GCF_003997795.1 Mesorhizobium sp. M7A.F.Ca.US.005.03.2.1
GCAGCATCTGCCGTTCGCCGGCGAAATCCCCGCCGGCGCCGCGACCGCTTTGCTCGGCGCGCCGCTGCTGCTGTTCCTGTTGCCGCGAATGCGAACCACCCCCGAAAGGCAGGCCGACATGATGTCGTCCGTACGCCTGCCGACAAACGGCCTGCCGTTGATCGCCGGCCTGCTGGCGCTCATCCTCGCGGTTGTCGTCGCAATGGGCTTTGGCCGTGGTGCAGGCGGCTGGCACTGGATCGCATCCGAGGATTTGACCGAGCTGCTTGCCCTGCGCGCGCCTCGCGTCGTCGTCGCCCTGTCGGCGGGCGTCCTGCTCGCGGTCGCTGGCACGCTGATGCAGCGCATGACCGGCAACCCGATGGCAGCACCCGAAGTGCTCGGCATTTCCGGCGGCGCCTCTTTCGGCGTGCTGGCGCTGCTGTTGCTCAGCGACGGCTTCGACCGCGCGGCAATGCTCGGCGCCGCACTCGCGGGCGCCTTGCTGGCGCTGACGATCGTCGTACTGGTCGGGCGGCGCAATGCACTGTCGCCGGCGCGGCTGCTGCTTGCCGGCGTCGCCGTGGCGACGGTCGCGTCGGCCTTCGCCGCGCTGCTTCTGGCCAGCGGCGATCCGCGCACGGGCTTCCTGCTCGCCTGGCTATCGGGATCGACCTATCGCGCAACGCCCAATGATGCCTTCACTGCCGCTGCGGTCGCGGTCGCCGTCCTCGCGCTGGCGCCGCTGACGGCGCGCTGGCTCGATATAGTGCCGCTCGGCGAAACTGCCGCGCGTGGCCTTGGCCTGCGGCTTGGACGGGTTCGCGCCATTCTGCTGGCACTTACCGCGCTGGCCACCGCAACCGCGACATTGGTCATCGGCCCGCTGAGCTTCGTCGGCCTGATGGCGCCGCATCTCGCGCGCATGCTCGGCTTCCGCCGTGCCGTGCCGCAGCTTCTGGCCTCGGCCATGACAGGCGGGCTGATCCTCGTTGCCGCCGACTGGGCAGGCCGGACGCTGATCTTTCCCTGGCAGGTGCCGGCCGGGCTCATCGCCGCCTTCGTCGGCGGCCCCTATTTCATGGCGCTGATGTGGAAAAGCAGGCAATGAAGTCGGCCCTGGCATATTGCCGGCCCTACCCTGCCGATTGTAGGCAGCGCCCATCGATGGCGGCCGGTGCCCTCGCCGCGTCCATCAAGACAGCTTGCGGTTCACCTCGATGATCAGACGTTTCCTGTCCTATTACGCGCCCTGGAAGGGGCTGTTCGCGCTCGACTTCTCCTGCGCGGTGCTGGCCGGCCTGCTCGAACTCGGCTTTCCCATGGCGGTCCGCACCTTCGTCGACCAGCTCCTGCCACGGCAGGACTGGACGCTGATCATCATCGCCTCGGCTGGGCTGCTGGTAATCTATCTGCTCAACACGGTGCTGATGGCGGTCGTCACCTATTGGGGCCACATGCTTGGCATCAACATCGAGACCGAGATGCGGCGCAAGAGCTTCGATCATCTGCAGAAACTGTCGTTCCGCTTCTACGACAACCACAAGACCGGCCATCTCGTCGGTCGCGTCACCAAGGATCTCGAGGAGATCGGCGAGATCGCGCATCATGGCCCCGAGGACCTGTTCATCGCCATCATGACGTTCGCCGGCGCCTTCGTGCTGATGTTCACGGTCAACATGCATCTGGCGCTGATCACGGCGGTGATCGTGCCTCTGATCGCCTGGGTGACGATGCGCTACGGCGACCGCATGGAGCGCAACTGGCAGGCGCTCTACCGGCGTGTCGGCGATTTCAACGTCCGCATCGAGGAGAATGTCGGCGGCATGCGCGTCGTCCAGGCCTTCGCCAACGAGGAGCATGAGCGCACGCTGTTCGCGCATGACAACCAGCGCTACCGCCAGACCAAGCTCGACGCCTACCGCATCATGTCGGCCAGCAATTCGCTGAACTACATGGGCATAAGGCTGATCCAGCTCGTGGTCATGATTGCCGGCAGCTACCTCGTCATCACGGGAGGCCTGAGCAATGGCGGCTTCGTCGGCTTCCTGCTTTTGGTCGGCGTCTTCGTGCGGCCGATCGAGAAGATCAATTCGGTGATCGAGACCTATCCAAAAGGCATTGCCGGCTTCCGCCGCTACACAGAGTTGCTCGACACCGAACCCGACATCGCCGACCGGCCCGGTGCCGTTACCGCCAGCGGCCTCAAGGGCTCCATCGAATATCGCGGTGTGAGCTTCGGCTACGGCGACGGCAAGCCGGTGCTGAAGGATATCGATCTCACCATCCGCGCCGGCGAAACCATCGCCTTCGTCGGGCCGTCAGGTGCCGGCAAGACCACCATATGCTCGCTGCTGCCGCGGTTCTACGAAGTCAGCGCCGGGCGGATCAGCATCGACGGCATCGATATCAGGGACATGACGCTCGCTTCGCTGCGCGGCCAGATCGGCATCGTCCAACAGGATGTCTTCCTGTTCGGCGGCTCGATCCGCGAAAACATTGCCTATGGCCGTCTCGGCGCCTCCGACGGCGCCATCGCCGATGCCGCGCGGCGGGCGCAGCTCGACGGCATGATATCAGGCCTGCCGGCCGGTTACGACACGATCATCGGCGAGCGCGGCGTAAAACTGTCCGGCGGCCAGAAGCAGCGGCTGGCGATTGCCCGTATGTTCTTGAAGAACCCGCCGATCCTGATCCTCGACGAGGCGACGTCGGCGCTCGACACCGAGACCGAGCGCGAAATCCAGAAGTCGCTGGCCGAACTTGCCGAGGGCCGAACCACGCTGGTCATCGCACACCGGCTGGCAACGATCCGCGGCGCCGACCGCATCGTCGTCGTCTCGGAGTCGGGCGTCGTCGAGCAGGGGTCGCACAGCGAACTGATCCGTGCCGGCGGAATCTATCGACGCCTGCACGACGCCCAGCATCTGGTGTCATCGCGTTGATCCACTATGGTAGCGGCCAAAGCAGGGAGCGCCCGGATGATCAAGGCAACGCCCTTCGACTTTCCCTTTGACGGCAGGCTGGTGGCCGAAAACACCGCGCTGATCGTCATCGACCTGCAGCAGGATTTCCTGTCGACGACGGGCTACTTCGCCAGGCAGGGCTATGACCCGTCGCCTCTGAGGGCGATCCTGCCGACGGTGAGCCGGCTGATCGCGGCCGCGCGCAAGGCCGGCGTCAGGGTCATCCATACCAGGCAGGGCTATAGGGCCGACATGGCCGATATGACGCCTTACGAAAAATGGCGCCGCAAGCGCTCCGGTCTCGACGGCACCGATATCCTGCTGCGCTCGGGCACGGGGTTCCAGATCGTTCCGGAGATCGACGTGGCACCGCAGGACATCATCGTCGACAAGACCTGCAACAGCGCCTTCATTTATACGGATTTCGAGCTTGTGCTCCGCGCGCAAGGCATCACGCATCTCATGTTTTCCGGATGCACGACGGATGTCTGCGTCCACACCACGCTGCGCGAAGCCTGCGACCGCAACTTTCAATGCCTGACGATTTCCGACGCCTGCGCCAGCGGCGACAAACAAGCCCACGAGGCCGCGCTTCATATGGTGACGGTCGAAGATGGCGTCTTCGGCGCGCTGGCGGATTCGGGCGCTGTCATTGAAGGCCTGTCGCGGCTTGGCGACAGGCCAGAGGCAACAAAAGGCTGAAGGAGTTCAGCCCGTTGCGCGCGTCTCCAATCCTGCACGAGACGCATATGCCCCAGGCTGGAATGCCTCGTGTTCGCGACGCGCCAGCGAATTGCGCAGCAGGGCGATCGTTTCCCGGCCGAGCGTTGCGATCTCGCGTGGCGTGTCGACACCGACAATCATGAATTCATCGATCCCGAGGGCTGCATAGGCAAGCAGCGACAGGGCGGCCTGGGCTGGCGGCCCGGCAACATCGACCGCCTTGTGACCGGAGGCGGAAGCACCCTGGTGAATCCCGACCGGAAGCGCGAAGCGCAGCTTGCCGGCCCGGCCATGTTCGGCGGCGGAGCGGCGCACCCGCTCCATCAATTGCCGGATCTCGTCGATCGAGCCCGGCGCCAGTTCAAAGACATCGGCATGTCGGCCGGCCACCTTGAGCGCCGTTCCGGACTGCCCGCCCATGCGGATGACCAGGTCGGCGCCGTGCGGTCCCTTGCGCGGCACGTAGCCGCCCTTGATGCTGTAGAACGTTCCTTCGTGGTCGAAGGGCCGGTCGTTCGACCACAGCCGCTTCAGCAGCACCAGATATTCGTCTATTCGCTGCCAGATGACGGTGTGCCCGACCGGCCGTGTTTCGGCGTCGGCATCGCTCAGCGGCTCGCTGATCATTCTCAGCGCCAGGCGTCCGCCGCTTTGCCTGTCGATCGACGCCAGTTGGCGGGCCGCCACAGTCGGTTCGACCACGCCCGCCCAATGGGTGAGCACGACTTCCAGCGACGAGGTGCGATCGAGCACCTGGGCCGCAAGATCCATGTTGGTCAGCAGTCCGGCCGAATCGTCGACGACGATCTTGCGGAAGCCGCCGTCCTCAATCAGCCCGAGCTTGGTCGCGGTCTCGGCAAAGTCGTAGAAAAAAGGAACCGCGGCATCGGCGGTCTTGCCGGGAATATGCGTGAACTCGATCGGCATTGCCATGTCCTCCGTGGTGTCGGGCGCGCGAAAGCACGCCGAGGATTCGGTTCATTCAACTCCAATTGCCTGTAAGTGGTGGGGCAGCTAACCCCGGTCGATCTGACGACTCAGGGAATAAGACCCAGAACAACGGCCCCGGTGAACACGAACGCAAGGGCAAAGACGAGATAGGCGAAAGCCCCGGCATAGGCCGGGCGGAAGGTCTGGGCATTGGCCGCCCGCTGACCACTGCGATCCGTCTGGGCGTTCTGGATATAGGACATATCGACCTCCGTCTCGTCGGTTAATCTATAAAACTTGTAGACTTTGTCGATTGCTATTTTTCGGTCAAATCTAGAATAATTTTCTCTTATGTGATGGGAAGTTGGTAGCCACTTGCTTACAGGGGCACTCGGGCGGCCGATCCGTATGGCGCGTCCGTTTTCGGGTCTGCGTCCGAATGGACCTATGACCTTGCCCTCGCGGCACTCAATTCGTGGATTGGCCGCCCGGCGCCGGCGCGGTAGCATCACCCAACCAGCAAAGCGAAATCGTCACATAGGGGCAAAAAAAATGGGCACAAGACTGGCCGGCAAGGTCGCCATCATTTCGGGCGGCGCGACGGGAATGGGTGGAGCAGCCTCGGAGCTGTTCGCCGCCGAAGGCGCCAAGGTGGCGATCATCGACCGCAACGGCGAGGCGGCCGCCGCAACCGCAGCGACAATCAGGGCACGCGGCCATGTCGCCGAGCATTTTGTCGCCGACGTCTCCGACGAGGCACAGGTCGAAGCCGCCGTGAAGGGTGCTATCGAAAAACTCGGGCCCATCACCGTGCTGTTCAACCACGCCGGCACCATCGTGATAAAGCCCTTCCTGGAGACCACGGTGCAGGAATGGGATTGGCTGCATGCCGTCAATGTGCGCTCGATGTTCCTGATGACGCGCGCCGTTTTGCCCGGCATGATTGCGGCGGGCGGCGGCTCGATCGTCTGCACCTCGTCGATCTCGGCGGTGGCGGCTACTC
>NZ_RZRP01000403.1:0-5588 GCF_003997795.1 Mesorhizobium sp. M7A.F.Ca.US.005.03.2.1
AGCAATATCTGACCGAAAATGGCTTTCGCGTCACCGTTGCCGGCAATGCCGGCGAAGCCAGGCGCAAGCTTGCCGGCCTCGACTTCGACCTTCTGGTGCTGGACGTCATGATGCCCGGCGAGACGGGGGTCGACCTGACCAAGTCGCTGCGGGCCGAAAAGAACGTACCGATCCTGATGCTCACAGCGCTGTCGGAGACCGACAGCCGCATCTCAGGGCTGGAGGCTGGCGCCGACGACTATCTGCCAAAGCCGTTCGATCCGCGCGAGCTGATCCTGCGCATCAACAACATCCTGCGCCGCGGTGGCCCGGCGACCACGCCCAAGGTCGAGCAGTTGGTCTTCGGCCCCTACACGTTCCAGATCGCCCGGCGCGAATTGAAGCGTGGCGGCGAGGCGTTGAAGCTGACCGATCGCGAGCAGGAGATCCTGGCGATCTTCGCCGCGCGAGCGGGCGAGACGATACCCCGCCACGAGCTTGTCGGCGACGATTCGGAAGTCGGCGAGCGCACCATCGACGTCCAGATCAACCGGCTGCGCCGCAAGATCGAGCGCGATCCGTCCAATCCGGTCTGGCTCCAGACCGTACGCGGTATTGGGTATCGGCTCAGCGTGGAATAGAATGCCGCCTGCGGCCGGCTGAACGGCTGCGGGCAAGCGAAAAGAGCGAATGGCAACCACGGAACTGGAACAGCCGGGCAATGGCGGCTTGAGCGCACGCGCCGCGCGGACGCTGAAGGCGGTGCCGCGCGCCTGGAACCGCTTCTGGCGCCTCGTCTCGCTCTATATGCCCAAGCGGCTCTATGCCCGCTCGCTGATCATCGTCATCGCGCCGATGATCCTGCTGCAATCGGTCGTCGCCTTCGTCTTCATGGAACGTCACTGGGCAACCGTGACGCAGCGCCTGTCGCAGGCCACCGTGCGCGACATCGCCGCCATCATCGACCTGATCGAGACCTATCCGCGCGATGCCGACTACACCAACATCATCCGCATCGCCCAGGACCGCATGCAGCTGAAGGTCGACCTCTTGCCGCCCGACCCACTCCCCGCGCCCGGTCCAAAGCCGTTTTTCTCGATTTTGGATGATGTTCTCTCATCCGAGATCACCCGCCAGATCAACCGCCCGTTCTGGATCGACACGGTCGGCAACTCCAACATCGTCGAGGTGCGCGTGCAGCTCGAGGGCAAGGTGCTGCGCGTCTTCGTGCGCCGCAGCCAGGCCTATGCCTCGAACACCCATATCTTCCTGATCTGGATGGTCGGCACCTCGCTGGTGCTGCTGATGATCGCCATTCCCTTCCTGCGCAACCAGATCCGGCCGATCCTGATGCTTGCCGAAGCCGCCGAAAGCTTTGGCAAGGGCCGGCCGATGCCGCGCGATTTCCGGCCGCGCGGCGCCGAGGAGGTTCGCCGCGCCGGCTTTGCCTTCATGCAGATGCGCGAGCGCATCGAACGCCAGATCGAACAGCGCACCGCCATGCTGACCGGCGTCAGCCATGACCTCAGAACCATCCTCACTCGCTTCAAGCTGCAGCTGGCGCTTTCCGGCGGCAAGGCCGAGACCAAGGCAGCGCTCGACCAGGACATCGACGACATGCAGTCGATGCTCGAAGGCTATCTGTCCTTTGCCCGCGGCGAAGCTTCGGAAGACGCCGGACGGTTCGATCTCGAGGCCTATTTCGAAAAGCTCGACGAGGAAGCCAGGCTGCGCAAGCGTAAGCTGTCGACGACGCTTGCCGGCGATCACGATGTGCATGTGCGGCCCAATGCCTTTGCCCGGCTGATGTCCAACGTCATCGGCAACGCCTTCCGCTATGCCAAGACGGTGGAGGTCAACGCCACCCATGGCCGCGGCTCGCTGCTGGTCACCATCGATGACGATGGTCCGGGCATTCCCGCCGATCGACGCGAAGACGTGTTCAAGCCTTTCGTGCGGCTCGACGAGGCCCGCAACCTCGATGCCAGCGGCACCGGGCTCGGCCTGTCGATCGCCCGCGACATCGCCCGCTCCCATGGCGGAGACATCACTCTTGAAGACAGCCCGCTCGGCGGACTGCGCGCCATCATCAAGGTTCCGGCATAACCGGGCACGATTCCGAAAAGTGGAAACGGCTTCATCCGCCCGTCATGAAACCATGATCAAGAGCGCGCATGAAGCGCGCGACCTCAATTGATTCGGCCTTGCCGCCTCACTTCGACCCCGTACCTGTCCGGGTGCGCTGGAGCGAAGCGAGAGCAGCAGGCTGGTCGCCGTTCCGGCATCGTCTCAAGGCAACCGTCGACCTTTCAAGCAAAGGGCCGCCATGCGCATACTGATGGTCACCGATGCCTGGCGCCCGCAGGTCAACGGCGTCGTCCACACGCTGGAGCGGCTCACCGAGACGCTGAAGTCCTTCGACGTCGCGGTGGATTTCCTGACGCCCAATATCTTTCGCACCCTGCCCTTGCCGACCTATCCCGACATCAGGCTGGCGCTGACCACGCCCGGCCATGTCGCGCGCCTGATCGACGCCGGCAAGGCCGACCACATCCACATCGTCACCGAAGGACCGCTGGGCATCATGGCGCGGCGCTATTGCCGCAATGCCGGCCGTCCATTCACCACCAGCTATCACACGCGCTTTCCCGAATATCTCAGCGCCCGCCTGCCGGTGCCGGAAAGCTGGGCCTATCGCTGGCTGCGCGATTTCCATAATTCCGGCCAGGGCACGCTGGTCGCCACCCAGTCGCTCGCCGACGACCTTTCCGCGCGCGGCTTCACCAAGCTGCGGCCATGGACGCGCGGCGTCGACACCGACCATTTCCGCCCGGACAGGAAGAAGGACCTCGGCTTCCCCGGCCCGATCTTCCTCTGCGTCGGCCGCGTCGCCATCGAAAAGAACCTGGGTGCTTTCCTCGACCTCGACCTGCCCGGCAGCAAGGTGATCGTCGGCGAAGGCCCCGAGCTTGCCAGGCTGAAGGCGAAATATCCGCAAGCGCATTTCCTCGGCCATCGCCCCAACGACGAACTGGCCGAGATCTATGCCTCGGCCGACGTCTTCGTCTTCCCGAGCCGCACCGACACGTTCGGCAACGTCATCATCGAGGCACTGGCCAGCGGCACGCCGGTTGCCGCCTATCCGGTGACCGGGCCGATCGACATTGTCGGCGATGGTTTTGGCGGCGCGGTCTCCAACGATTTGCGCGAGGCCTCACTCGCCGCGCTCAACGTCGACCGTGCCGAAGCCCGCGAACGCGCCATGCGCTACAGCTGGAAGGCCTGTGCGGAAATGTTCCTCGATACGGTCGAGGAAGCACTGGGCACACCGCGAAAGCTGGCGGCCTGATCGTGCTTTTCGTTATCCAAGGGCGAAGCTGACACACCGCCACGAATGACAAAGCGCGGCGACGCACAATCAACCGTTAGTCTGCCACGGCACCTTGTTTCAAAGGGATGTTCGGCATGACGTATTGTGCGACTTCGAAGCCATGACCAAGTCAGAGTGACAACGCAGTTCAGGGCTGCGTAGTCATCCATACTTGAGCCGCGCCGTCATCTCGCCCTCCCAAAGACATGGAGAATCCTTGGCAATTGTCGGCGACTCAAAATTTACCATTTCTACCTACATTGCGGCATGCTCGAAGCAACAGTCAGCAAAAAAATCAACAGTTACACGAGCCATTTCATCAGGCCCGAAGGTACCTTGCTGATAGTTCTGCTGGTGGTGGCTTTCTTGCCCGTACTGCTCGTCGACATACCCGCTATGGCAGACTATCCAAATCATCTCGCAAGAATGTCGATCCTGATGCGCGCCGGTACGCCCGAAGCCCATCCCTACTATGAAGCCGCGTGGGCACCCTACCCTAATCTAGCCATGGATCTCGTCGTCCCGTTCGCTGGGCGCTTGATCGGGATCGAGCTGGCATCAAAGCTTTTCTATCTAGTCTCGCAAATGCTGGTCGTCAGCGGGGCAATGGCCGTCGGAGCGGCCGCACAGGGGCGTGTGATCCTCAGCGGCTTCGTCGCTTCGCTCTTCCTCTACGCCATGCCTTTCGCTTTCGGATTCGTGAATTTTGAATTTGGACTCGGGATCGTTCTTTGGTCCATCGCGGTTTGGATTTGGCTTGCGGAAAGACCTTTGCCGCTGCGCCTTGCGATCCACGCCGTCTTCGTCGTGGTTCTGTATATCTCTCACCTATTTGCCCTCGGCCTGTATGGCATTGTGGTGGGGCTGTACGAACTCTCCCGCTGGCCAGACCATATTGAGAATTGGAAACGCACGATCTTGCTGGTTGCCGGAATGGCTGCTCCGGTCGTCGCAGTTGGCGCCCTGGCGCTCGCCTACGGCGGCAAAGTGGGTGGCGAAGGAACCGAATGGGCCCTGTCGGCGAAATTGTTGGCGCTGGTTCAAGTCAACGGCTTCAGCAGATACACTTCCTCAGCCGTGACCGTGGTGCTGGTCATTCTCAGTTACCTTGCGGTGAAGCACAGGATGGTGGCGGTCTCTCGCGTCGGCTGCTGGATAGGCTTTGGGCTCTTGTGCCTGTTCATTGTCATGCCGTTTCGCGTTGCGGACACGGCCTTTGTCGACGGGCGCGTCCTTCTGGCGCTTGTTCTGATCCTGCCAGCCTTCGTCACGATCAAGCGTCCGCAAGGCTCGCGTGGAACACTTCTCGTCGCGCTGGCGTTTGGCGCCGGGCTTGCAAACAGTGGCATCGCGATCTGGGCCCAATTGTCGTGCCGCGGCGAATATCGTGCCCTTATGACCGCGTTCGACGCCATTCCAATGGGTTCGCGAATCCTTACCGGCCAGAATGGCCTCCCAGACGACCCGCCAACGAATCTGCTCCTTTATCCAATGTACAATGCTGCCGCGTTGGCCGTAGTCACACGCAATGCACTGATGCCAACGCTGTTCACCTATCCGGGAAAACAGCCGGTGAGGCCCCGGCCGGAAGTGGCAAACCTGACCGTACCGCAAGGCGGGCCTATCCCGATGTCTGAGCTGGAGGCCTACGCCGCCGGTGCTTCCCCACCGGTCGAGGCGGCGTATGCAGCGCATTGGACCCGTGACTTTGACTATCTGCTGGTAATCGCGCCGGAGCGCAGCCCGCCACGACACGGCAACCTTGAATTAATCGCCGAAGGCAAACAGTTCAAATTTTACAGAATAAGGAAATTGGTCGACGCGGACAGGAAAAGCGGATGATGTCCGCGCGCGACACTCCTGTCACGACATGGCATGAAATTCATGCTGAAGCATCTGCCGAAAGGATTATCAATCCATCCCGGTTCGCGGGGGATTCCGATCCCCAGTCGAGACCCTAAAACAACCGCCCGCCATCCGGCACCTTACGCTCGATCGCGCCGAGCACCACGGCGCCCTCTTCGTCGGGAAAGCCGAGAGTGAGCACTTCCGACATGAATGGACCGATCTGGCGCGGCGGGAAATTGACCACCGCGAACACCTGCCGGCCGATCAGCGTCTCCGGTGTATAGTATTTGGTGATCTGCGCCGACGATTTCTTGATACCGATGCCGGCGCCGAAATCGATCTTCAGCTTGAACGCGGGCTTGCGCGCCTCGGGAAACGGCTCGGCCTCGAC
>NZ_RZRP01000404.1:0-5574 GCF_003997795.1 Mesorhizobium sp. M7A.F.Ca.US.005.03.2.1
GCGCCTATGCCGTGCTGATCGCGGTGCGCCAATACGGCTTTGAAGGCCCGGACTTTCGCTGGATCGCGGTGACCGGTCGCCTGTGACATCCCGTGCTCAACCCGCCGCGCGCGATCGTGCGCTGAACCGCCTTCGCCGCGCGATACCGACGCCGCGCACAGCGCTTATCGGCGCAGTGTTGTGGGCTGTGACGATGGGCGCCAGCGCGCTCGTCACCCTGTTGTTGGACGACTGGGAGACGCCGGCGAAAATCCGCATTGTCACCATGCTGTTTGCGGCGGGAGCTGCGCTGGCCTTCCCCATCGGCCTGTTTGCGACGCGGCTGGTCTCGCAGGGAAGACGCTGGGAAGTCGCTTTCGCCGCGGCCTTCGTGTGCCTAGCAGCGGCGACGATCGGCCTGACCGGCGGGCTGTTTGCCCTGCAGTACCGCTCCTACTACGCCGAGTGGCATGCGCCTGCTTTCACCCGCACCTGGGTCCTCCAGTTCGTCTTCACGACGTTGATTGCGCTCTATCAGTTCGTAGTGCTGGGCATCCGGCTCTATTTTCCAGTTGGTTTCATCGCTCTGTTTGCCGCGGGCGTCTGGTTTGCGCGCCAGCGGCGTTGAGCATTTTGCTCGCCTCTGTTAGGACGCGGGCAAACTTCTCGATATGTCAGGACTGACCGATGATCCCTCGCTATTCCCGGCCGGAAATGGTCGCCATCTGGTCGCCAGAAACCCGGTTCCGCATCTGGTTCGAGATCGAAGCCTATGCCTGCGATGCGCTGGCCGAACTCGGCGTCATCCCCAGGGAAGCGGCAAAAACCATCTGGGAAAAGGGTAGTGCCGCAAAATTCGACGTCGAGGCGATCGACGAGATCGAACGAGTCACCAAGCATGACGTCATCGCCTTCCTGACCCATCTTGCTGAATTTGTCGGGCCGGACGCCCGCTTCATCCACCAGGGCATGACCTCATCGGACGTTCTCGACACCTGCTTCGCCGTACAGCTGACCCGCGCCAGCGACATCCTGCTCGCCGACATCGACGGTCTGCTTGCAGCGCTCAAGCGCCGCGCCTTCGAGCACAAGAACACCGTCACCATTGGCCGCAGCCACGGCATCCATGCCGAGCCGACGACCTTCGGCGTCAAGCTGGCGCAGGCCTATGCCGAGTTCTCGCGCTGCCGCGAGCGGTTGGTGCACGCGCGTGAGGATATCGCCACCTGTGCGATCTCCGGGGCGGTCGGCACCTTCGCCAACATCGACCCCTATGTCGAGGAACATGTGGCGGCGAAGCTCGGCCTGAAGCCCGAGCCGGTGTCGACGCAGGTGATCCCGCGCGACCGCCACGCGATGTTCTTTGCCACGCTCGGCGTCATCGCCTCGTCGGTCGAGCGGCTGTCGATCGAGATAAGGCATTTGCAGCGCACCGAAGTGCTCGAAGCGGAAGAGTATTTTTCGCCGGGCCAAAAGGGCTCCTCGGCCATGCCGCACAAGCGCAACCCGGTGCTGACCGAAAACCTCACCGGCCTTGCCCGCATGGTTCGCTCCATGGCGATGCCGGCGATGGAGAATGTGGCGCTCTGGCATGAGCGCGACATTTCCCACTCCTCAGTCGAGCGCATGATCGGCCCTGACGCCACCGTGACGCTCGATTTCGCACTGTCACGGCTGACCGGCGTCATCGACAAGCTGCTCGTCTATCCCGACAACATGCTGAAGAACATGAACAAGTTCCGCGGCCTCGTGCATTCGCAGCGTGTCATGCTGGCGCTGACGCAGGCTGGGTTGTCTCGCGAAGACTCCTACCGTCTGGTCCAGCGCAACGCCATGAGGGTGTGGGAGCAAGGCGCTGATTTTCTTGAAGAATTACTGGCCGACAAGGAAGTGACCGCTGCCCTGCCCGAGGCCGAAATCCGCGAGAAATTCGACCTGGGCTATCACACCAAGCATGTCGACACGATCTTCAAGCGGGTGTTTGGCAAAGCCTGAGGCAAAGCGCTATACCGTCGCTGGCCGCGAGCGGCAGGCTTCACCTTCTCCCCTGTGGGAGAAGGTGGATCGGCGCGCAACGCCGCGACGGTTGAGGGGTGCTCCAGCTTGGCGCAGCCCTCAAATCAAGCCTTGCCGGGAACAGTCCTGATCACCGTGCCCCATGGATCTTCGCGGGTCACCGGGCTGGTCACATTGTCCGAACGCATCTCCACCCAGGCCAGACCCGACCGGCTGGGATCGCGGCGGCCGGCGCCCGAACTCTGCCAGGCGTTGGCGCCGATGTGGTGGTGATAGCCGCCTGACGACAGGAACACCGCCTGGCCGCCATATTTGGCCACCGTGTCGAAGCCGAATTCCTGGTTCCACCAGGCTTCGGCGTCTTCCGGCCTGCCGACGCGCAGGTGGACATGGCCGACGACGCTGTTTTCCGGCGCGCCCTGCCAGCCGGCGTCACCCGCAGGCACTTCGGCAACGACGGACGGAATGTTCATCCGCTCGGTCGCCATCGCCACCTTGTCGCCATTCCACTTCCAGTCCTGCGGACGGCGGTCGGCATAGATCTCGATGCCGTTGCCTTCGGGATCGGTCAGGTACAGTGCTTCGCTGACCAGATGGTCGGAAGCGCCCTCGATGGCGATCTTGTTTGATATGGCGTGGTTGATCCAGCGGCCGAGATCGGCACGGCTGGGCAGCAGGAAGGCAGTATGGAACAGGCCTGCGCTGCGAGGATCATCCGGCTTGGCCGAAGGATCGGCCTCGATGACCAGCAACGGACGGTTGGCGGCGCCCAGCGTGATCGCCCCATCGGCGCGGCTCAGTTCCTGCAGACCGACGATGCTGCGATAATATGCGGCAAGGCTTTCCGCGTCGCGCGCCTTCAGCCCGACGCGGGCAACGCTGACCGGGGTGGTGGCGGCAAAAGGCAACTCGCTCATCAAATGCTCCGTTCGACCGGCCTGCGATGAAGCTCCCAAAGCGAGAAACCCCACTCCGCCGATCATTGTACGTCGTGTCAGTTCCAAAGTCAGGGTTCCCGCGCACGGCTGTTTCTTTTCCTGACCACAGATCGTCCATCCGCATCGTTCACACAAGACGCGAAGAAGCGAACATGGTGTTCACTATTGTGATCAAACGTGGCGTTTCTGCCGGTTGCACGAAGCGATGCCGCTCGCTATCTCAGCGCCATGAAGGTCAGAGACGCAGATATTCTCATCGTGCCGGGCTACGCCAATTCCGGCCCCGACCATTGGCAGAGCCGCTGGCAGTCGAAGCTGTCGACGGCGCGCCGCGTCGAACAGGCGGAGTGGTCGAAGCCGGTGCGCGAGGACTGGACGGCGAGCGTCGCCAAGGCGGTCAACGAGGCCGAGCGGCCGGTCGTCCTGGTCGCGCACTCACTTGGCGTCGCCGCGGCGGTGCAAGCCATTCCGCAATTCCGCAAGCCGGTCGCCGGGGCCTTCTTCGTGGCGCCGCCCGATGTCGCTAACCCCGAGATCAGGCCCAGGCACCTGATGACCTTCGGCCCCTACCCGCGTGAGCCGCTGCCCTTTCCCTCGATCGTGATTGCCAGCCGCAACGATCCGTTCTGCGCCTTCGATGTCGCCGAAGACATTGCCGGTGCCTGGGGCTCGCTGTTCATCGATGCCGGCGAAACCGGTCATCTCAGCGAGGATTCGGGCTTCGGACCGTGGCCCGAAGGCTCGATGACCTTCGCCAAGTTCCTGACGGACCTGTAATATATACGGTCAAAGCCTGAACACGAAGCTGCTCGGCAGGCCATCCGGCTTGCGTGAACAATAATTTAATGCAGATCGCGATAATCTCTCCAGCAACGGCGAACTCTGTTCGCCGAACGATTATATTCGCGCGTACTAAATAGCAATTATTCAAAGAAAGCCCATACTTGGCCAAGGATGCTTCACTCGATTGTTAAGAGGTGTCGCCGCGCTCGTAGTTCTGAATGGGCATTGTTTGGGTGCTTTTGCGCCATTGATGGAAGGCGAGGGAGACTTGGCCGGGCAATCGCTCAAAACAAGCCTGGCTTTCGTCGCGTTCAATGGCGGCTCCGCCGTCTACCTGTTTTTCGTCCTGTCTTCCTACGTGCTCGTGAAGCGTTATTTTCAGACCAGCAAGGCACAAGATCTGCGGTTGGGTGCGATCAAGCGCCTGCCACGCCTGGCCGGCCCGGTACTCGTTACGACGCTGGCATCCTGCATCATCTTCAAGCTCGACCTGTATTTCATCAAGGATGCGGCCGCCGTCACCCAATCCGACTGGCTGAGAAGTTTCGGCAATGCTTCAAAGGTGCTATCGCCGGAGACTGCGAGTTTCGCCGACGCGTTTCTGCAAGGGGCGTGGCGGACGTTCATCTACGGCGACAACTATTATGACAGCAGTCTGTGGACCATGACGGTCGAGTTCTGGGGGAGCATGCTGACCTTCGCCCTCGCCCCGATCGTCTTTTTCCTTCAAGGCCGCTGGACGTTATCGTTCTGGGTCTGCATAGCAGCAGTCGTGTTCCTGGCGCTGCAAGTCAGTTACTTTCTTTGTGCCTTTCCGGCCAGCCTCTTGCTCTATCCGCTTCTCGCCATGGATTTTCGCCCGAATCGGTGGGTGAGAGGCGCCATGGTGATGGTTTCCCTGGCGCTGCTGGGTTATGCGGGGAGTGCCGTGGGCATATATCGCCCGTTCGCCGTGCTTGACGTGGCTTCCGATGTGGGCCTGCGGCAAGCCTGCGTGGCCATCCCGGCAAGCGTCATGTTGGTCTACGCGGTGCTGAGTGTGGATGAGCCTCTATCATGGCTCTCGGGTAAGGTGGCACGTTTTCTGGGCGACCTGTCCTTCCCACTCTACCTCGTGCATGTACCCGTTATCTGCTCATTGGGGTCATGGGTTTTGTTGACAAGCGGTTCCACCGCACTCGGCGCCGCCGCCGCCATACTGGGTTCGATCCTCGCGGCGTTGCCGCTCATGACCTTCAACAACTGGTGGGTCCAGATGGTCGGCGCCCTGTTCAACAGGTTCAGGCGCGGCGGACCTATCGCCGCGGCGCCTGCGGCGTCGAGCGCCTAACCGCCCGGCGCTGTGACGGCAGTGCGTCCGGTTCGGGTTCAGGATCCGATCGAATCCTTGATGCCCTTGAGCAGGGTCTTTGCGCCCAGTGAAATCAGCGCATGCTCCGAGCCCATGGCCAGCAGGCGATAGCCCATCGACACGACCCGGCCGGCAATTGCCGGCTCGACAACGTAGATCGCCGCATGTTTGCCGGCCTTGCGGGTGCGCTCGGCCACCGACGCCACCGTCTCCATCATGCTTTCCAGCGTCGAATTGACCGTGGCGCCATTGCTCCAGGCGATCGAGAAATCCGACGGGCCCAGGAAGATGCCGTCGATGCCGGGCGTATCGAGGATGCCATCGAGAGCATCGAGGGCTGCACGCGTCTCGACCATGGCGAAGGCCATGGTGCGCTGGTTGGTGTCGCGCAGCCAGTCGGCCTGGTCGCCTTGGCCGTGGCGGGGAAAAGCGTAGGTCGGGCCCCAGGAGCGCTCGCCGACCGGCGGGTATTTCATGGCGGCGGCGGAAAGGTTTGCGGCGGCAACC
>NZ_RZRP01000405.1:0-5566 GCF_003997795.1 Mesorhizobium sp. M7A.F.Ca.US.005.03.2.1
GAACGGCGTGAACAGCCGCATCGCATTCTGGAACATTTCCATGTTGCGGCGCGTCTGTTCCTCCAGCGCCTTGATCGGCGTGGTGATCTTCATCATGTCGAGCGGCGACTTGCCGAGCGCCCCCTTCATCTGCTCGCGAAAACGCTCCTGCTCCTTGGAAAAGGCAAGCATCGACTGTTCGAGGAAGCTCGGGACGATCATCTGCATCTGGTCACCGTAATAAGCGATGAGCTGGCGCAGGAACGGGATCGGCAGCATGTTCTGCCCGTCCTTGTTCTCCAGTTCGAAGATGATCTGGGTCAACACCGGATGCGTGATGTCGTCGCCGGTCTTGGCGTCCTGGACGGTGAACTCCTCGCCCTTCTTGACCATCTCGGCGAGGTCCTCGAGCGTCACATAGGTGCTGGTGCCGGTGTTGTAGAGGCGGCGATTGGCGTATTTCTTGATGATGATCGGATCGTCTTTAGCGGCCATCTACATCCTCCCGGGGACACCGGCGCGCCTCTGAGTAAGCCGCCGATAACGATTGTGCCTTTTTTGAGGATATGCGCAAAAGCCTCACAATTCCAAGCAGTTTGTGCAGTGCGGGATCACTAAATGCTGCATGGCAGGCAAAATATGCTGCGCAGCAATGGACGAATGGCCGCCATGGCAAGGCATGGCCTGCTTGCGGCGCATGGGCGCCATGCCCATTTCCGGTTTGACTTGGGGTTGGGAAAGGGCAAGAAAAGTCCCCAACGACAGAGCAACACCCTTGAAGTCTGGAGAAGAAAATGTCCGCTTCCATCGTCATTGCCAGTGCGGCGCGCACGCCGGTCGGCTCCTTCAACGGCGCTTTCGCCGCCACCCCGGCGCATGAGCTCGGCGCCGTCGTCATCACGGAATTGCTGTCGCGTGCCGGCGTCGAACCAGGCGAGGTCGACGAGGTCATCCTCGGCCAGGTGCTGACCGCCGCGCAAGGCCAGAACCCGGCCCGCCAGGCATCGATCAATGCCGGCCTGCCCAAGGAAACCACCGCCTGGGGCCTCAATCAGGTTTGCGGCTCGGGCCTGCGCGCCATCGCGCTCGGCATGCAGCAGATCGCCATCGGCGATGCCAAGGTGATCGTCGCCGGAGGCCAGGAATCGATGTCGCTTTCGACGCATGCCCAGCACCTGCGCGCCGGCGTCAAGATGGGCGACTTCAAGCTGATCGACACCATGATCAAGGACGGGCTGTGGGACGCCTTCAACGGTTACCACATGGGCAACACAGCCGAAAACGTCGCGCGTCAGTTCCAGATCACCCGCGAAGACCAGGACCAGTTCGCGCTCGCCTCGCAAAACAAGGCCGAGGCCGCGCAGAAGGCCGGCAAGTTCAAGGACGAGATCGTCGCCGTCACCATCAAGGGCAAGAAGGGCGACACCATCGTCGACCAGGACGAATACATCCGCCACGGCGCCACGATCGACGCCATGACCAAGCTGAAACCGGCTTTCGACAAGGACGGCACGGTAACCGCCGCCAACGCCTCCGGCATCAATGACGGCGCCGCCGGCGCGCTGCTGATGAGCGAAGCGGAAGCGGTGAGGCGCGGCATCACCCCGCTGGCGCGCATCGTGTCCTGGGCAACCGCCGGCGTCGATCCGCAGATCATGGGCACCGGACCCATTCCCGCCTCGCGCAAGGCCTTGGAGAAGGCCGGCTGGTCGGTCGGCGATCTCGACCTGGTCGAGGCCAACGAAGCCTTTGCGGCGCAGGCCTGCGCCGTCAACAAGGACATGGGCTGGGATCCCTCGATCGTCAACGTCAATGGCGGCGCCATCGCCATCGGCCATCCGATCGGTGCGTCCGGCGCTCGCGTCTTCAACACGCTGGTCTTCGAAATGCGCCGGCGCGGCGCCAAGAAGGGTCTCGCTACCCTGTGCATCGGCGGCGGCATGGGCGTCGCCATGTGTGTCGAAGCACTCTGAAGAAAGTCACTAAAAGGGCGGCGTGCATGCATGTCGCCCAAAAGCGCGCAGCGGTTTTGGGAACACCGACATGCATAAAACCAAACATCTGAAGCGCATCGCCTGAATCTACCTCAGCGCGACGCGCTTTAGCCGCCCGTTCTGTATCCAGTGCCTGCCAAGCCCGACAACAGGGCGATATCAAAAAAGGGGAAATGCATGACCAAGGTAGCAATCGTCACAGGCGGATCGCGCGGCATCGGCGCGGCGATCTCGATCGCATTGAAGACCGTCGGCTATTCGGTTGCGGCGAACTATGCCGGCAATGACGCCGCAGCGGCGAAATTCAAGGCTGAGACCGGCATTCCGGTCTACAAATGGTCGGTCGCCGACTATGATGCCTGCGCCGCCGGCATCAAGCAGGTCGAGGCCGATCTCGGCCCGGTCTCGGTGCTGGTCAACAATGCCGGCATCACCCGCGACGCCATGTTCCACAAGATCACGCGCGAGCAGTGGAAAGAGGTCATCGACACCAACCTGTCCGGCGTCTTCAACATGACGCATCCGCTGTGGAGCGGGATGCGCGACCGCAAGTTCGGCCGCATCATCACCATCTCCTCGATCAACGGCCAGAAGGGCCAGGCCGGCCAGGTCAACTATTCCGCCGCCAAGGCCGGCGATATCGGTTTCAGCAAGGCTCTCGCCCAAGAGGGGGCGCGCGCCGGCATCACGGTCAACGTCATCTGTCCCGGCTATATCGCCACCGAGATGGTCAAGGCGATCGACGAGAAGGTGCTCAACGAGCGCATCATTCCCCAGATTCCTGTCGGCCGCCTCGGTGAGCCCGAGGAAATCGCGCGCTGCGTCGTCTTCCTCGCATCCGAAGATGCCGGCTTCATCACCGGCTCGACCATCACGGCCAATGGCGGCCAGTATTTCGCCTGACGACGGCGATGTAGGCGCAGAGATCGGCGGGCCGGCGCGCCGGCCCGTTTTTCGTTGGCGCCATGGTCCTTCGAAGTGACAGCACGGCTGCTGACCCAATCCGGCACGCAGAGGTTAACAGCGGCCCGGCCGGCCTGTGCGAAACCTGCTTCCAAGCCTGTGGATTCTCGGTGGATAAGCTGTTCACAACACAAGATATTGGGGTGAACAAAACGGGAAAATTCCGCTATCGCTGATTCGTCGCCGATTCGTTCCGGCTTTGAGCTGAACGTTAACGACGACAGCCGGAATCGCCTGCCAATTGCTTAACGCGGATTAAGAAAGATCAACAATTTCATAACCTTGGTCGAGGCATGCCAAGCCACTGTGATCGTTTATCGACAAAGGTTAATGGCAATGCCCTCTTAGCACGAAACGGGCCAGTTCAGCGATTCAGCATGTGGTGCGTGTCGCGGCCGCGAAATCCACATATAGCCGTGAACAAAAGCTGAATCTGCAGGAGTCACTGATTCGTCGCCGATTCGTTCCAGACTCGTTCTATCCGTTAATCCGCATCTGATTGAGAGCTTGACAGAACCACCTTCTGGCTGCCGACGGAACATTCCGCTTTCGCTTCGCGCCCGAAATCCCTATGTGTCGCCTGTCATACGCGCCCATTTGAGGCACGCTCCCGACAACCAGAGGCCAGAAGCCTTATCTCCAGGTCCCGGAAGCCTTATTCTAGGTTGATGAACATCCAGCCCAAACACACTGAGCCGCTGATCCTGTCGGGCCGCGACGTGACCGCCGTGCTCGGGCCGACCAACACCGGCAAGACCCATCTCGCCATCGAGCGCATGGTGGCGCATGAGAGTGGAATCATCGGCCTGCCGCTCAGGCTTCTGGCGCGCGAGGTCTACGCCCGCGTCTGCGAAAAGGTCGGCGCCCACAAGGTTGCGCTGATTACCGGCGAGGAAAAGATCCAGCCACCGGGCGCCAAATATTCGGTCTGCACCGTCGAGGCCATGCCGCGCGAGACCGACGCCGCCTTCGTCGCCATCGACGAGGTGCAGCTCGCCGGCGACCTCGAGCGCGGCCACATCTTCACCGATCGCATCCTGCACCTGCGCGGCCGCCAGGAAACGCTGCTGCTGGGCGCCGCCACCATGCAAAGTATCCTGCAGCGCCTGCTGAGGGGTGTCTCGGTGGTGACGCGGCCGAGGCTGTCGCATCTTGCCTATGCCGGCTCCAAGAAGCTGACCCGCCTGCCGCGGCGCACGGCGATCGTCGCCTTTTCCGCCGACGAGGTCTACGCCATCGCCGAGTTGATCCGCCGCCAGCAGGGCGGTGCCGCCGTCGTGCTCGGCGCGCTCTCGCCGCGCACCCGCAACGCCCAGGTGGCGCTGTTCCAGTCCGGCGATGTCGACTACCTCATCGCCACCGATGCCATCGGCATGGGTCTCAACCTCGATCTCGACCACGTCGCCTTCGCCCAGAATCGCAAGTTCGACGGCTTCCAGTACCGCAATCTGACGGCGGCCGAGCTTGGCCAGATCGCCGGCCGCGCCGGCCGGCATCTGCGCGACGGCACGTTCGGTGTCACCGGCCAGGTCGACCCGCTGGACGAGGATCTGATCAAGAAGATCGAAGGCCACGACTTCGACCCGGTGAAGGTGCTGCAATGGCGCACCGCACATTTCGACTTTGCCAGCCTCGACGCGCTGAAGCGCTCGATCGAAACCAACGCCCCGGTCGAGGGACTGACACGGGCATTGCCTGCCGTCGATGCACAGGCGCTCGAGCATCTGTCGCGCGACGAGGACATCCGCGCACTCACCACCAATGCCAAGCGCGTGGCGCTGCTGTGGGAAGCCTGCGCGCTGCCCGACTACCGCAGGATCGCGCCGGCCCAGCATGCCGACCTCATTGCCTCGATCTACACGGACCTCGCACGCCACGGCCATGTCGACGAGAATTACATGGCCGAGCAGGTGCGCCGCGCCGACACAACAGAGGGCGACATTGATACGCTCTCGCATCGCATTGCCCAGATCCGCACCTGGACATTCGTGTCGAACCGGCCCGGCTGGCTGGCCGATCAGGCACACTGGCAGGAAAAGACGCGCGAAATCGAAGACAGATTGTCGGATGCGCTGCATGAGCGGTTGACGAAACGCTTCGTAGACCGCAGGACTTCCGTCCTCATGCGGCGCCTTAGAGAAAATACCATGCCTGAAGCCGAAATTAGTTCTACCGGAACCGTCCTTGTCGAAGGCCACCATGTCGGCGAGCTGCAAGGGTTCCGCTTCACCGCCGACCAGACCGCCGGCGGCGAAGACGCCAAGGCGGTGCGCACCGCTGCCCAGAAGGCGCTGGCCGCCGAGTTCGAGGCGCGCGCCGAACGCTTCGGCGCCTCGGCCAATGGCGATATCGCGCTCGGGTCGGATGGCACGCTGCGCTGGATCGGTGCGCCGATCGGCACGCTTGTATCAGGCGAAGACGCGCTGAAGCCGCGGCTGGTGCTGCTGGCCGACGAACAGCTGACCGGCCCGGCGCGCGACAAGGTCGCCGCGCGTGCCGAGCGTTTCGTCAATTTCCAGATCGAGTCGCTGCTGAAGCCGCTGGTCGACTTGAAAAACGCCGACCAGATTTCCGGCATCGGCCGTGGCATCGCCTTCCAGCTGGTCGAGAATTTCGGCCTCATCAGCCGC
>NZ_RZRP01000406.1:0-5563 GCF_003997795.1 Mesorhizobium sp. M7A.F.Ca.US.005.03.2.1
CGTCGGGGCTGGCCAGATTGAGCCGCGACGAGAACCGGTAGGCCAGCGCCATGCCGATGGCGACCCCTTCGCCATGGACGAGACGGCTTCCGTCATATTGGGTGGCGGCTTCCAGCGCGTGGCCGAATGTGTGGCCGAGATTGAGCAACGCGCGGTCGCCGGTCTCGAACTCGTCACGCGCAACCACGTCGGCCTTGGCGCGGCAGGCTTCGGCAATCGCCTGCGCCCTCTCCGGCCCGCCGGCAAAAACCTGGACCCAATTCTTTTCCAGCCAGGCGAAAAATTCCGGCCGGTCGATGAGCCCGTATTTGGCGAGCTCGGCATAGCCGGCGCGGAATTCCCGGATCGGCAGCGTGTCGAGCACCCCTGTGTCGGCCAACACCAGTTTCGGCTGATGGAAGACGCCGACAAGGTTCTTGCCGCGTGGGCTGTTGATGCCGGTCTTGCCGCCGACCGAGGAATCGACCTGCGCCAGCAGCGAGGTCGGAATCTGCACGAAATTCATGCCGCGCCGAACGATGCCGGCGGCAAAGCCGGCAAGGTCGCCGATAACGCCGCCGCCGAAGGCGATGACGATGTCGCCGCGCTCCAGTTTCGCAGCCAGCACACCGTCGACCACCTCTTCGAGATGGGCAAAACTCTTGGTCTTCTCGCCAGGCGGCAGGGTGATCACCGCGGTCTGGATGCCACCCGTTTCGAGGCTGGCCTTCAGCGCATCGAGATGCGCTGCCGCGACATTGGCGTCGGTGACGACCGCGGCGCGTGTGCCCGGCAGCCGGCGCGCAATCTCGGCACCCGCGCGGGCCAACAACCCCGAGCCGATCAGAATGTCGTAGGTCCGGTCGCCAAGGCCGACTTCGACGACAACGGGTGCCTCGATGCTCACTGTTCCACCTCGCCCGTCGCAGCCGCCTGATCAATGCCGAAATGCCGGCACAGCGCGTCCACCACCTCGGTAGCGATGACTTCCTTGCGGTCGTCGCGGGTCGGCACTGTGACGTCCGATGTCGCGTAGACCGGATAGCGCTCGCCCATCAGCCGCTCCAGCACGGCGCGCGGGTCGGCGCTTTTCAGGAGCGGCCGGTTCTGTTTCTTGGCGACGCGATCCATCAGAAGGTCGAGTTCGGCCTTCAGCCACACCGAGACGCCCTGCGCTGCAATCGCCTCGCGCGTCTGCGCATTCATGAAGGCGCCGCCGCCGGTCGACAGCACCTGCGGCCCGTTTTCCAGCACGCGCAGGATGACGCGCTGCTCCAGCGCCCTGAATTCGGTCTCGCCGTAGCGCTCGAACAGTTCCGGAACGGTCATGCGCGAGACGCTTTCGATCTCCTGGTCGCTGTCTATGAAGGGCAGCGCCAGCATCGTCGCCACCTTGCGGCCGATCGCCGTCTTGCCGGCGCCCATCAGTCCGACGAAGACGACGGAACGGCTGCCCAGCCTGCCGAGCAACGCGGCGTGGTTCTCGTCTGGAGGATTTGCTGGCAGCGCGTTCATCGGATGTTTCGAAGGCCCTCTTTGCCGGCGTATCGACATGAAAAGCCCGTTTGCGTCAAGCGTGGCAAGTGCCTTGAACCCGATATGGACCGGCAGGGTCTGCATCAGAAGTTGCTAACAGGCCCCAGCTTCTTCCTTGAATTGGCCGGATTGGCGTCCCATAAGGGGACAGGGTTTGGAAACGCAGAACAAGAAGACGGGCGAAAATTGATGCCGACACTGTTTCGCTTTGTCGTGGTAACGGCGATTCTGGCTGGCATTGCCTATGGTACGATGTTCGCACTGGTGATGTTCGTCGAGCCAAAGAAGGGGGAAATGAGCGTGCGCATCCCTCCGGAAAAGCTCAATCCCAAGAAAAGCTGAATGAACAGCGCGGCCCGCATCGAAGCCTTTCTGGAAATGATGAGCGCCGAGCGGGGCGCGGCCGAAAACACGCTTTCCTCCTACCGCCGCGACCTCGAGGACGCTTCCGGCGCGATCGATGGCGGGCTGGCCGGTGCCGCCGCCGCCGATATCCGCGCCTATCTCGACGACATTGCCGCCCGCGGCTTTGCCGCCACGTCGCAGGCGCGCAAACTGTCGGCGATCCGCCAGTTCTTCAAATTCCTCTACGCCGAAGGCCTGCGCGGCGATGACCCGACCGGCACGCTGGACAGCCCGAAAAAGGGCCGCCCGCTGCCCAAGACGATGAGCGAGGCCGACACCGGCCGGCTGATCGACCGTGCAGCAATTGAAGCCGGCGATGTCTCGTCGGGCGATGGGGACAGCCTGGCATCACTGCGCCTGCATGCGCTGGTCGAGGTGCTTTACGCCACCGGCCTGCGCGTTTCCGAGCTGGTCGGCTTGCCGGTGACGGTGGCGCAACGCGACGACCGCTTCTTCATGGTGCGCGGCAAGGGCGACAAGGAGCGCATGGTGCCGCTCTCCGCCAAGGCACGCGCGGCGATGAAGACCTGGCTTGCCGCCCGCGCCAAGGTGCCAGCCTTGGCCGACAGTCCGTTCCTGTTTCCGGCCGCCTCGGACAGCGGCTATCTCTCGCGCCAGGTCTTCGCGCGTGACCTGAAAGGGCTGGCGGCAAGGGCCGGCATTGCCTCGGCGAAGATCTCGCCGCACGTGCTGCGCCATGCTTTCGCCAGCCATCTCCTGCAGAACGGCGCCGATCTGCGGGCCGTGCAGCAATTGCTTGGCCATGCCGACATATCGACGACACAGATTTACACCCATGTGCTGGAAGAGCGGCTGGTGCGGCTGGTCAACGATCATCATCCGCTTGCCGACTAGGCCTCATATCGCTATGTGAGGACGACATTTCACCGCCCGGAGCCTTAGATTCAAGGGTTCCGTCAGCCACTGCCTTCCGACGTATCGGTCCGCTCACGCATGTATAATTACCTCGATTTCGAAAAGCCGGTGCAGGACCTCGAGGGCAAGATCCTCGAGCTGAAGAAGCTTGCCGAGAATGGCGAGGCGGTCGATGTCGGCGACGAGATCAACCGTCTCGAGAAGCGCTCCCGCGACGCATTGCGCGATGCCTACAAGGCGCTGACGCCTTGGCAGAAGGTGCAGGTGGCGCGCCATCCCGACAGGCCGCATTGCGTCGACTACATCAAGGGCCTGTTCACCGATTTCACGCCGCTGGCCGGCGACCGCAATTTCGGTGAGGACCAGGCGATCGTCGGCGGTTTCGCCCGTTTCCGCGGCGAACCCATTGCCATCATCGGCCAGGAAAAAGGTTCCGACACAGCCAGCCGCCTGAAGCACAATTTCGGCTCGGTTCGGCCGGAGGGCTACCGCAAGGCGGTACGGCTGATGGAACTGGCCGACCGCTTCAAGATCCCGCTACTGACGCTGGTCGACACGGCCGGCGCCTATCCCGGAGTCAACGCCGAGGAGCGCGGCCAGGCGGAGGCTATCGCCCGTTCAACCTCGACCTGTCTTGGCCTGAAAGTACCGTCGATCTCGGTGGTCATCGGCGAAGGCGGTTCGGGCGGCGCCATTGCCATCGCCACCGCCAACCGCGTCTACATGCTCGAACACGCCATCTATTCGGTGATTTCGCCGGAAGGTGCCGCCTCGATCCTGTGGCGCGACACGACACGATCGAAGGACGCGGCGACCAACATGAAGATCACCGCGCAGGATCTTCTGGAACTGAAGATCATCGACGCCATCATCCCCGAGCCGCTCGGCGGTGCGCATCGCGGCGCCGAAACCGTGATCGCCGCGACCGGAGACCTCATCGCCAGGACGATGAAGGACTTCGCCGGCGCCAACACCGATTTCCGCGAACAGCGCCGCGAAAAATACCTGGCCATGGGCCGCAGTCTCTGACCACAGGCACCCTTGGCCGCAACAATGTGGCGGAGCGGAGCATTTTTGCCACAAAAATGCCGCTGCATTCGGCTCAATGAGACTGCCGCAGGGGGATGCGTCGGCACTTGCGGTAAGGAATTTATTAGGGTTAACGGGCTTAGGGTCCGTCGATGCGCAGTGTAGCAGCCGGGGCAGGAAACGTCCTGGCGCCAGAGAAAAGACGATATCCGTAGCCATGTTTGTCAAGCTTGCCCGCACCGGAATCCTGATCGCTGCCCTCGGCGTTGCCGGCTGCAACAATTCGTCGATGAAGGATTTTGCCCCGGAGGCCAACAAGCCGCTGCCCGACAAGATCCTCGCCGACATGAGGGCCAAGGGCATGGTCCGCACCTCGTCGGTGATGGCCCGCATCTTCAAGGAAGAAGGCAAGCTCGAGATCTGGAAGGCCAAGACCAACGGCCGCTATGACATGGTTGCCAGCTACGACATCTGCAAATGGTCGGGCAAGCTCGGGCCGAAATACACCGAAGGCGACCGCCAGGCGCCGGAAGGCTTCTACACGGTGCGCCCGGCGCAGATGAATCCGCGCTCGAACTACCATCTGTCCTTCAACATCGGCTATCCCAACGCCTATGACCGCGCCAACGGCCGCACCGGCTCCAATTTGATGGTGCACGGCGCCTGTTCGTCGTCGGGCTGCTATTCGATGACCGATGCGCAGATCGAGCAGATCTATGCCTTCGGCCGCGACGCCTTCCAGGGCGGCCAGACCGAGTTCCAGATCCAGGCGTTTCCGTTCCGCATGACCGCCGCCAACATGGCGCGCTACCGCAACGACCCGAATTACGACTTCTGGAAGATGCTCAAGGTCGGCTACGACAATTTCGAGATCACCAAGGTGCCGCCGAAGGTCGATGTCTGCGAGAAGCGTTATGTCTTCAACCAGGTAGCCGCCGACGGTCAGACATTCGATCCGACTGGCGCCTGCCCGGCGACGACGCAGCCTGATTCGCTGAAGAGCGCCTACAATTCCTACATGAGCACCTATGACGCGGCGTTCAGCGGCGCGGTCAAGGCCAGCGTGCCGGCGCCCAAGCCGACCATCGCCGGTATCAAGGAAGCCAGCATCGTCTCCGACTGGTCCAAGCGCCGCGCACGCGGCGAACGCGTACCGATCGATCCGCCGTCGCTCAACAATGACGGCTCGGTCACCGAGACGGCACGCATGGGCCGCATCGATTCGCCCGCTGGCCGCAAGATGGCGGCTCTTGACGCGGAAAAAGCTGCCAAGCAGAAGGCCGAGGAGCAGAGGCTGGCTGCCATTGAGGCGGCTAAGCAAGCCAAGGAAGCCGCCAAGGCCCAGGCTCTGGCCGAAAAGGAGGCCGAGAAGGCCGCCAAGGAGGCCCCAGTCGCCACCGCGACCATCGCGGCTCCTTCGGAAACGGCGCCAATGGCTGAAACGCAAGCGGCGAGTGCCGACGAGAGTCGCGTGACGAAGCTGAAGAACAAGCTGCTCGGCATGTTCGGCGGTTGATATCGCCCGTGGCTGATCGCGCCGCTATTTATGACCTCAAGGGGCTGAACTGCCCCTTGCCCGTGCTCAAGGCCAAGAAGCGCCTGGCGGGGATGCAACCGGGCAGTCGGC
Organism: Mesorhizobium sp. M7A.F.Ca.US.005.03.2.1; assembly: GCF_003997795.1. NCBI lineage: Bacteria > Pseudomonadati > Pseudomonadota > Alphaproteobacteria > Hyphomicrobiales > Phyllobacteriaceae > Mesorhizobium > Mesorhizobium sp. M7A.F.Ca.US.005.03.2.1. The sequence goes on from NZ_RZRP01000406.1 coordinate 5,453, forward strand.
TCTGGTTGGAGACCACCGACCCGCTCGCCGTCATCGACATTCCGGCATTCTGCTCCGAGAGCGGCCACCAGTTGATTGAAACGGCCGCGGTCTCCGGCGGCCATCGCTTCC
>NZ_RZRP01000407.1:0-5556 GCF_003997795.1 Mesorhizobium sp. M7A.F.Ca.US.005.03.2.1
TTTTCAACCCGTCAGATGATCGCAGCGATCCACCGGCTAGCCCTGCACTTGAAGGGGCGCTGACGCTTCTGACCTTCTCCCCTTGTGGGAGAAGGTGGATCGGCGCGCAGCGCCGAGACGGATGAGGGGTGCGTGACGGAGTGAGGCGGTGAAGGTTCTGCTCTGGTTCAGGGCGTTTACTGTTGGCGTATCGCCAAGCTGGAACACCCCTCATCCGTCTTGCCGCTGCGCGGCAATCCACCTTCTCCCACAAGGGGAGAAGGTTAGAAATGCCGGCGCATCACCGTCGCCCGGCCCTTCGCAGGCTCAGAGCGTTCGAGGCTCGTAAAGCCAAGCAATTGGCTTTACGTCCGCTAGCGCGGACCGCCTCTCAACTCTCAATCCACACCTTCTCAAAGTGCTGCTCCAGCGCCTGGTGCTGTTCGCAGCCTTCGACGCCTTTGCGGTAGGTGCGGTAGACCGAGCGCCAGTAGGGTTGGATGATGATGCCTGAATCGCGCAAATTCTGCTCGATCTTGCCCATGATCTCCTTGCGCGCCTTGGCGTCGGGTGTCGCCAGTGCCTTGTCGAGCAGCGTGTCGAACTCGGGATTGGCGTAGGCGCTCTCGTTCCAGGCGGCGCCGGATTTATACGCCAGCGCCAGCACCTGGACGCCGAGCGGGCGGCCGAGCCATTCGGTGCAGGAGAAGGGGTATTTGCTCCAGTCGTTCCAGAAGGTGGCGGCCGGCAGCACGGTGCGCTTGATCTTCAGGCCGGCCTCGCGCATCTGCGCGCCGATGGCGTCGCCGGTGCTCTTTTGCCATTCGACGTCGACGGAGATGAGCTCGAACTCGTGGTCTGATTTGCCGGCCTCGGCCAACAGCTTCTTCGACTGCTCGACGTCACGCTTCGCCGGGCCGATATCGGCATATTCGGGGTGCATGGGGCCGACATGGTGGTTGTCGGCGGGCTTGCCGCGGCCGCCGAGGCCGAGCGCCAGCACGGCGGCATTGTCGACGGCGAGCTGGGCGGCGCGGCGCACCTTGACGTCGTCATAGGGCGCGTTGGCGACATTGAAGCGGGCGACGATGGTCGAACCGGTGGCGATCTCGGAATTCATCAGCCCCATCGTCTCGGTCTGCGAGACGGCATCGGAAGCGGTCTCGTGGTCGGTGTCGATCTCGCCGGATTCGAAGGCCGAGAGCATGGCGTTGGGGTCGGAGCCGTAGTCGACCCATTTGATGCCGTCCAAGTAGAATTCGCCCTTCCACCAGGGCTTGTCTTTGCGCTTCACCTCGGCACCGGTCTCGGCATCCCAGCTGACCAGCTCGCAGGGACCGGTGGTGATGGCCAGCGCCTTCAGGGGATCGCCGTCGCCCTCATAGGAGCGGTGCATGATCAGTGCGGGATAGTCGGCCATGCCGGCGATCAGCGAGATGTCGGACTTGGGCAGGTTCAGCTTGATGGTGAAGTCATCGACCTTTTCGATGCCGCCATCGACGACCTTCTTGGTGTCGGCATTGACCAGCGCGCCCATGCGCGCGGCGACCGAATTGCCCGGCACGGAAGCGTCGCACCAGCGGGTGAGGTTGTGGATTACATCGTCGGCGTTGAAGGCATCGCCGTTCGACCAGGAGATGCCCTTGCGCACGTGCAGGGTCAGCGTCCTGGCGTCGTCGCTCGCCTCCCAGCTTTCGAGCAGCCAGGGCTCGAAGGAGAAGTCGGTGTTCCAGCGCACCAGATATTCGTTGCAGTGGCGCGCGACATTCGACATCTCCACGCCGTCGAAGGTGCGCGGGTCCTTGAAACCCTTGACGTTCATGGCGACGCGCAGGACGCCGCCCTTCTTGGGTTCCGCCGCGCGGGCAGGGATGGTGCCAAGTCCGCCCAGCGCCAGCGCCCCGGCGGCGCTGACGCCGAGCCCGGCCATCAGCGCCAGATATTCGCGGCGGTTGATGCCGCCGGCCTTGAAATCGTCGGCCACGGGTTTGGCTTGCGGGTGGAGTTTGCGGTCGGTCAGCATGAATTTCATCGTCGTTCCCCTGTTGTTGATGCATGCCGCCCAAAAGTGCCCAGCGGTTTTGGGACAATGGCATGCACAGAAAAATCGCCCCGGCCGATCGACAGGCGCGGGGGCGGACGCGACCGCCGGGGCGCCGTTGCCTGAGGGGGAATGATAAGGCTGGGTGACGCTAGGGAGTGTTCGGTTTTCCGCAGTGATTGTGCGGGGTTCCGCGGGGGGAGTCGGCGATTGGCGTATGCGTTGGACGATGGCGCGGCGCGAATCTCCCTCCTTGAGGGGGAGATGTCGCCGAAGGCGACAGAGGGGGTCGGTACGACGGGACTCGACCTCCTATGTTCCATTGTTGAAAAGAGGATGCCGGCGCTTCACGCGAGACGCCCCCTCACCCAGCCTCCGCTTCGCTCGGCTGACCTCTCCCCGAGGGGAGAGGAGACTTGCAGCGCCGGCGCTTCTCTCTTCTCCCCAGCGGGGAGAAGGTGGCCGCGAAGCGGCCGGATGAGGGGGGCCTTCGCCACGTTCAATACGGCCACTCGCCCCTGCCCAGCGCGCCAACCGCGCCGACAATCCGCGCAAACGCTTCCGCGGCTGCCGGCACCGTGGTGCGGGCACGCAGGAAGCTGTGCACCAGCCTCGGCTCTTCGTGCCACCACGCCTTGCCGCCGGCGGCCACAATGCGGTCGCGGTAGGTCTCGCCATCCGAGGACAGCGGGTCGCATTCGGCGGTGACGATCACCGTCGGCGGCAGGCCGGTGAAATCCTTGTCGCGCAGCGGCGCAAAAGTCGGATCGTCCAGCGATTGGCGCCTGGCCGAGCGGACGTCGCGGTAGAAGGCGACGTCGGTCACCGACAGCAGCGGCGCGTCGGCGTGTTCGATGTAGGAGCCGGCACGCTCGTCGCCGCCGAGCTCGGGGTAGATCAGCACCTGGCCGATCGCAGCGCTGGCGTGCCGGCGCGTCGCCTGCGCCACCGCCGCGGCCAGATTGCCGCCGGCGCTTTCGCCGCACAGCACCAGCGGCAGGCCTGATCTCGCCGCTGCCCATTCGAAGGCGGCCACCGCATCGTCGAAGGCGGCGGGATGGAGATGCTCCGGCGCCAGCCGGTAATCGACCGACAGCACGTCGAAACCTGTGCCGGCGCAGAGCTCGGCGCAGATGTCGTCATGGCTTTCCAACCCGCCGAGGATGAAGCCGCCGCCGTGGTAGTAGACCACCATCGCCTTGGCGGCGTTGCCCTCGAGCCGGTAGCGCCGGACCGGGATGTCGCGGCCGGCGGCGGCGATCAGCCCGTCGCTGGCCTTGATGCCAGCCGGGCGGCCCTGGTGGAAAGCCCGGCTCATCCGGTCGTAGACGGCGCGCTGCTTGTCGATCGGCAGGCCGATGATTTCGGGCGGATACCAGGCGTTGACGGCGTCGATATAGGCCCAAAGGGCCGGGTCGAGCCGTGTTTCGTAAGAGCCTCGCGTCATAGATCGGCGTAGAGCGCGGCCGCGTTGTCGAAGCTGAAACGCAGCGGCACCGAGCCCTCGACCTGCCAGACGGTGACGGTTTCGCCGGCCAGCAGCCGGCAGGCGTCGTCGGTGTCGGTGACGGCGCCGCCATAGAGCCGGTTGGCGAGGTTGAGGATACCGGTCTGGTGCATGGCCGCGCTGCCGCTGCCGCAGGCATCCTTGACCAGCAGCACGCGAAAGCCTTTTGCCACCGCATCCTTGACCGACGCGTCGATGCAGGCCTCGGTCCAGACGCCTGATATGACCAACCATTCGATGCCGGCCGACTTGATGTCGCGTGCCGCCGGCCCGCAGCGGAAGGCGCTGGCCTCGGCCTTGATCAGCAGCGCCTCGCCCTTGGCCGGCGCCACCTCATGGCAGATTTCGGTCAGCGGATCGCTCTTGTCGGAAAAGGCCGACTTGCCGTCCTCGCCGAGCGGATGAAACGGGCGGTCCTGGCTGTCGAGATCGACGATGTAGGCCCAGTGGTAGAGCGGCACATGGTTCTGCCGCGCCGCCGCCTGCAGGCGCTGGACGTTGGCGAGGATGCTGCTGAAGCCTTCAACCAGATAACGCGGGTCCTGCCGGTGCTCTTCCTGCAGGTCGATGAAGATCGCGGCTACGGTGCCGCGCTTGAGGGAGATGGGCGTTTTCATGCGGCGCCTGCGTGATGCATGGGCGAGGCAGTCAAAGACCCTTCCGTATGCCGGCGGGACAGAGGAGGGCGCCAGGCAACGAGGCGCTCATTGGTTGCCCGTATCAAACCTGCGTCTCCAGAAACTCGTCCTCATAAGGAAAGCGCGACAGAAGCTCCGTGCCCGTCTCGGTGATCAGGATCTCGTCCTCCAGCTTGACGCCCTCGCGGCCGCCCTTTTCGCCGATATAGCTTTCGACGCTCACCACCATGCCTGGCACGATATGGCCGTCGCGGCCATAGGTCTCGTAATCCATGGCGTGCGCGATGAACGGTGTCTCGCCATGCATGCCGACGCCGTGCATGACCGAGGTGTAGCGCTGGTCGACGAAACGGTCGGGGATCTTCCACGCCTGCTCGGCGATCTCGCGGAAGGCCATGCCGGGCTTGACGATCGAAATGTTGTGCTGAACCTGGTCATGCGCCATGCGGTAGAGCGACTTCTGGTAGGGCGTCGGCTTGCCCGGCCCGCAGCGGAAGGTGCGCGAGAAATCCGAATAATAGCCGTAGCAGCCGATGGTGTCGGTATCGAGCGCCAAGAGTTCGCCGGGGCGGATCTTGCGGCCGCTGGCCTCGTTGAACCACGGGTTGGTGCGCTGGCCTGATGTCAGCAGCCGCGTCTCGATGAACTCGCCGCCCTGGCGGATGACCTCGCCATACATGATGGCGAACAGGTCGTTTTCGGAAACACCGGGCTTGATCGCCTCACGCACCGCATAGACGGCAGCCTCGGCGCCGGCCATCGACACCTGCAGGCATTTGACCTCTTCCGGCGTCTTCACCGCGCGCACCGCCAGGATTTCGCCCTGGCAATCCCTGACCTCACAGCCGCGCTTTTCCAGCGCCAGCGCCTGCAGATGGCTGCAGCGGTCGAGGCCGAGCTTCATCGAGCCGCCGCCATGCTTTTTCAAAAGCTCGGCGATCTCGTCGGCGAACGGACCTGCGGTCTCGTCGTCGCGGCCCGAGACCGACGACCAGACCAGCTTGGAAGGCCGCGCCTCGTCGATCGTGTCGAGCACCATGGAGACATGATAGCTCTGCGGATATTCGAACAGCACGATCGGCCCGTCGGTCGGGATAAAGAAATAGCGGGTCGAGTTGCGCAGGAAATAGCCGAACATGTTGCGCGAGCCTGTGGCGTAGCGCTGGTTGTACGGATCGAACAGCACCACGCCGCCATAGCCGGCCTTGCGCATCCAGCCGCGCAGCTTGGCCAGCCGGCCCTTGCGCAGGGCGTCGGCATCGATGAAGGACGGTTCGGTGTCCGACAGCCACATGCCGCCGGCCGGATCGGCCGCCGCGGGGTGGCGCATGCGATCCTTGAAGTCCACGTCCTCGGTGCTGTCGGGGTCGAAAACGACGATGCTCATGGGG
>NZ_RZRP01000408.1:0-5550 GCF_003997795.1 Mesorhizobium sp. M7A.F.Ca.US.005.03.2.1
CGCGCGCTTGCCCGGGATTCGGTCAAGCAGTTTTCGATTTCACCGCCCGACGGCGAACGGCGCATCAGCCTTCTGTCGGGCGGCAACCAGCAGAAGGCGGTCATCGCCAAATGGCTTGCCGCCAAACCTTCGGCGTTGATCCTCGACGAGCCGACGCGGGGCGTCGACGTCGGCGCCAAGGCCGAGATCCACCACATCATCGGCCAACTCGTCGCCGGCGGCATGGCGGCCGTGATGATCTCGTCGGAACTGCCCGAAATCCTCGGAGTCTGCGACCGCGTGGTGGTGATGCGCGATGGCTATGCCTCCGAGCCTCTCTTGCGCAGCGAATTGAGCGAGGAGCGCATCATGGCGCTGGCCACCGGGGAGGAGATGGCTTGAGCGAAGCGGCCATGGAGATCGGTGGCGTGAACCGCAACGACCGCTTTACGCGTGGCAGCAGGCTTGTCGATGTCCTGTCGAAGGCGGGGCTCGCCTTCGCCATCGTCGCCGTGATGCTTTACGGCTCCCTCGTCAGCCCCGCCTTCTTCACGTCAGGCAATTTGCTCAACGTCCTGACCTCGATGTCCATCGTCGGCATCGTCGTCGTCGGCATGACCTTCGTGCTCGTGGTCGGCGGCCTGGCCGACCTGTCGGTGCCGGCCACCATCGCCTGCGGCGCCATCCTGTCGCTCGGGCTGCAGCCGATGATCGGGCCGCTGCCGGCGTTCCTGCTGGCGGTGGGTCTCGCGGGCCTCATAGGCCTGCTCAACGGGAGCCTGGTCGGATATGTCGGCATCAATCCCATCATTGCCACGCTCGGCGTTGGCACGATCGGACTGGGCATCGTCCAAGCGGCTGTCGGCGGGGTCATCGTCTATGGCAGCAATCCCGCCTCAGCCGAATTCGCCAAGGGCCGGCTGTTCGGCATTCCGGTCGTGGTGTTGATCTTCCTGGTCATCGCCCTTGTCGGCCATTTCGTCCTGTCCCGCTCCTTCTGGGGCAGATGGACGCTCGCCACCGGCGGCAATTACAGCGCCGCCGAGGCTAGTGCGGTTCCGGTGCGGGCCGTGAAGGCTGGCGCCTTCGTGATCACCGCACTGGCTTCCGGCATCAGCGGCGGCCTGCTCGGGCTGACGCTGCAGAGCGCGCGGCCGCTCATCGGCGGCGGCTACGAATTCAGCGCCATCACGGCGGTGGTGGTCGGCGGCGTGTCGATCGTCGGCGGCTTCGGATCGGTGCCGCGGGCCATTGCCGGCCTCATCTTCGTGCAACTGCTGACCAACGTCATGGTGCTCGACGGTGTGCGCACGCCAATCCAGGGTTTCGTGCTCGGCATCCTGATCGTCGGTGCCGTCGGCATGGATGCGGCATTGCGCAAGCGGGGCGTGGCGTGATGCGTTTTCTTTCGCTTGTCTCGCAGCATCGCGTCGTCATCATTCTCGGCCTGACGCTCGTCATTTCCGCGCTGTTGGTCCCCGGCTACCTCTCGGCATCGACGCTCGGCCTCGGTCTCGACCGGGCGGCGACGATCGGCCTGATCGCGGTCGGCCTGACGGTGCTTTTGATATCGGGCCAGATCGACCTCTCCGGTGGCGCCGTGTTTGCCCTGGCCGGCATCGTATCGGTCATCCTGCAGCGAGAGATCGGCATCCTGCCCGCCGCGATCGCCGGCATCCTGGTCGGTACCCTGGCAGGCGCCATCAACGGCATGCTGGTCGTCGGCCTGAAGGTGAATTCGCTCGTGCTGACGCTCGCGACGATGCTGATCTTCCGCTCACTCGCGCACTGGATCACCAACAGCCAGCCGGTGACCGGAACCGACATCATGCTCTCCCTGGCGCTGGCCAAGATCTATCTCGATGTCTTCACCCTCCGCAGCGTGCTGTTCATCGCCCTGATCGTGCTGCTGCATTTCTGGCTGACGCGCACCATACCTGGGCGCAACGTCTTTGCGGTGGGGTCCAACCCGGCGGCTGCCAAGGAAAGCGGTATCGCCTCGGACCGTATCGTCTTTCTCGGCTTTGTCTTTGCCGGCACGCTTGCCGGCCTGGCGGGGGTTCTCCAGAGCCTCGTCACCAACACCGGCTCGCCTGTCTTCGGCTCGGAACTGACGGTCGCCGTCATTGCCGCGGTCGTTGTCGGCGGGACTCGTCTCGAAGGCGGCAAGGGATCCGCGCTCGGCACGCTCGGCGGCGTGCTGACGATCGGCTCGCTGACCATCGCGATGGAGTTCCAGTCCGTTCCCGCATACGTCCAGCAGGTCGTGTCCGGGCTTATCCTGATCCTGCTCGTCGTGCTCGATCGGGCCGTTACCACCAAGGGGAGGGCTCCGGGCACGCGCCCGGCGCTCGTTCGCGACAATCCAATCACTCAAGGAGGAACCACATGATTGGGAGGAAACACATGATTGGCAAGAAAAGCATGCTTCACGTCGCCGCCATGGCGGCTGTGCTGGCATCGACGGGCTGGGCCAGCGCCAAGACGGTCTGCTACGTGACGGCAGCGGATTCGCATGCCTACGCGACGCCGGCCAACAAGGCGCTTCAGGCGCGCGCTGCGGAACTCGGCATCGAGATCCTGAGCCTCAGCCAGGATTTTGATGTCCAGAAAGGCACCGAGCAGCTCAACACCTGCGTTGCGCGCAAGGTCGATGGCATCATCCTGTGGCCGCTCGACCCGCAGGCATACATACCGGGGCTGGCGCGCGCGCAGCAGGCGAACATTCCGGCGATCCTCATCAATTCGCCGATGAGCGACGATGCCAAGCCGTTCATCAAGTCGTTCACCGGGCCTGATGTCTATGAGGAAGGCAAGCTGGCGGCGGACTCGCTGAGCAAGGCGCTGGGCGGCAAGGGCTCCGTCGTCATCATCGCCGGCCAGGCCGGCAACGGCACCACGATCGGCCGCGTCAGCGGATTTACCGACCGTCTCAAGGAAACCAATGCCGAGATCAACGTGCTCGACACGGTCAACGCCGACTTCGACCAGCAAAAGGCGCTGGTGGTGAGCCGCGATCTGATCACACGCTTCGGCGACCAGATCAGCGGTGTCTACGCCAATGACGACACGATGGCCCGCGGCTTCATCGACGCATGGAAAGAGGCGAACCCCTCCAAGGCCGCACCGCCGATCGTCGGCATCAATGGCCAGAAGGATGCGTTCGAATCGATCCGCACCAATGAGATGTACTCGACCATCGTCCAGTCGCCCGTCGAGGATGGCCGCCTGGCGATCAACACGATGGCCGAGATCATCGAGGGCAAGGAGGTCAAGGACCGGCTGCCGATCCCGCTGACAGTTGTCACCAAGGACAACGTCAACGCGGTCGAACCAGCGTTCTGATGCAGGAAGGCCGGCCCGCTGCACTCGGGTCGGCCTCGCCGCCGATTTCTTGGGGAGAGAAATTCTAATAGCGGCAACGGAATTGGAATAAACTAACTCTACAGAGTTTGTGGAATAAGCAATCTGCACTGGCGATCTGGTTTCCACCCGGACAGGACCACGCCATGCCTACCTTTTTGCGCTCGCCGTCAACCAAAGCAGGCATCTCCGGCCGCCTCCGTCAGGCGACGGGAGACAGGCCATGAGCAAGCACATTCCAGACCCTATCAAGGTGCTCTGGTTTCTGCCGACGCATGGCGACAGCCGCTATCTCGGCACGGCCGAGGGCGGCAGATCGGTCGATCTGCCCTATCTGACGCAAGTGGCGAAGGCGGCCGACACGCTCGGCTACTATGGCGTGCTGTTGCCGACCGGCCGCTCGTGCGAGGATTCCTGGGTGATCGCATCGGCTCTTGTGCCGATGACCGAACGCTTGCGTTTCCTTGTCGCCGTGCGGCCCGGTTTGCAGTCGCCGACGCTGGCCGCGCGCATGACTGCGACGCTGGACCGCATCTCAAATGGCCGCCTGCTGATCAACGTCGTCACCGGCGGCGATCCGCTGGAGAACAAGGGCGACGGCATTTTCCTGTCGCATGCCGAACGCTATGAGGTGACGCAGGAGTTCCTGCGCATATACAAGCGGGTGCTGAGCGGCGAGACGGTCGAGCATGACGGCAAGCATTTCCACATCGAGGACGGAAGGCTGCTGTTTCCGCCGGTGCAGACGCCTTACCCGCCGCTGTATTTCGGCGGTTCGTCCGATGCCGGGTCGACGGTGGCGGCGCAGGAGATCGACAAATATTTGACCTGGGGCGAGCCGCCTGCCGATGTCGAGCGCAAGCTGGACAGGGTGCGTGAACTGGCGCAGAAGGCCGGCCGCAAGCTCTCTTTCGGCATTAGGCTGCATGTCATCGCCCGCGAAACCACCGAGGAGGCCTGGGCCGCTGCCGACAGGCTGATCAGCCGCCTCGACGACACGACGATCGCCTCGGCCCAAAAAGTCTTTGCGCGCATGGATTCGGTCGGGCAGGCGCGGATGAGCGCATTGCATGGCGGCGATCGTGCCAAGCTCGAGATCGCGCCCAATTTGTGGGCAGGCGTCGGCCTGGTGCGCGGCGGTGCCGGTACTGCCCTTGTCGGCGACCCCGACACGATCGCCGAGCGTATCGACGAGTACCGGCGCCTCGGCATCGATACCTTCATCCTGTCCGGCTATCCGCATCTGGAAGAAGCCTATCGCTTCGGCGAACTGGTGCTGCCGAAACTGCCGACCGACCATCCGGTAAAAGCCGCCGGCTCGTCCGTCAACACCGGTCCGTTCGGCGAGACCATCGCCGGCGACCACCGGCCGAAATCGCTCGCCAGCGCCTCGTGAACGCGCTCCCTCCGGCCCGCCGGTTGCGCGTCGCCATCCTTGGCGGCGGCTTTTCCGGCGCGGCGGTGGCCTGGCATCTGGCGCGGGCACCTCAATCGGAGTGCCTGTCGATTTCCGTCATCGAGCCGCGACCAGCGCTCGGCGGCGGCCTGGCCTATTCCAGCGAGGAACCGTCGCACCGGGTCAATGTCCCCGCAGTCAGGATGAGCATGGCTCCCGATGATCCGCAGCATTTTGCACGCTGGTTGGCTGGCAGCGGAGAACTCGAACACGACCCGGATGCCATCTGGAAGAACGGCGACGCTTTTCCGCGCCGTCGCGTGTTCGGCCGCTACGTCGCCGAGCATCTGGCGCCGTATCTCGGTTCCGGCCTTGTCCATCATGTCGAAGGTTCCGCCACACGCGTGACACGCGATGCCAGTGGCGCGGGCTGGACCGTGCACACCTCTGCCGGACCGGTCGTCGCCGATATCCTCGTCCTGGCAGCGACGCATCCGCGGCCCGGCATTCCCAACGCGCTGGCCTCGCTGACGGAAGCGCCAGGTTTCGTCGCCGATCCGTACGCTTCCGCCGCGCTTTCAGGGATCGGGCCGGAGGCGTCGGTGCTGATCGTCGGCTCCGGGTTGACCTCGGCCGACATGGTCGCCGAACTCGACCGCCGTGGCCATCGCGGCCGTATCCTCGCGCTGTCGCGCCGCGGCCTGCGCTCGCGCGGCCACCCGGATATCAGGGGCGAGCCTTTTGGCGACTTTGCATCCGCGCCGGCCACGACGGCGCTCGGCCTGCTCAAGACCATTCGCGCGAGCGCAGGC
>NZ_RZRP01000409.1:0-5544 GCF_003997795.1 Mesorhizobium sp. M7A.F.Ca.US.005.03.2.1
GATCCAGAACGTCGCCTCGGTCGCCGGCAATCTCTGCAACGCCTCGCCTGCCGCCGACGGCGTGCCGGCCCTGCTCGTCCTCGACGCCGAGGTCGAGCTGCGCTCGGTGGCAGCGACGCGGCACCTGCCGTTGCAGGACTTCATTCTCGGCAACCGCCGCACGGCTCTGCTGCCCGGCGAGATGGTCACGGCGATCCGCGTGCCGAAGCCCAGCGGCACGTCGGCTTTCGTCAAGCTCGGCGCCCGGCGCTATCTCGTCATTTCCATTGCCATGGTGGCAGCACGTCTGGCCGTCGACAATGGCACCGTCCGGCAAGCGGCGGTCGCGGCCGGCTCCTGTTCGGTGGTGGCCAAGCGGCTGGCCGGCGTCGAAGCCGCGTTGTGCGGGCTGCCGGTGGATGGCGAGCTTGCCGATGCGGTCCTGTCCGCGCCGATGAGCGAACTGTCGCCGATCGCCGATGTGCGCGGCAGCGCCGAATACCGGCTCGATGCGGTGCGCGAGATTGTTGCCCGCGCCGTGCTTGCGGCTGTGGGGCGGACGACTGGCGAAGAGGTGGCGGCATGAGCCAGGTTCAACCTGACGTGCGTGAAGCAGTGCCCGACCTGGGCGCCGTTCGGCCTGCTCGCGGCCCGGAGCGCGTTGACATCGCCTTCGAGGTCAATGGCAGCGTCGTATCGGTCAATGTGCCGCCGCTGCGCCGGCTGTCCCTGGTGCTGCGCGACGAACTGGGGCTGACCGGCACCAAGGTCGGCTGCGATGCCGGCGATTGCGGCGCCTGTACGGTGCTGGTCGACGGCGATCCCGTCTGCGCCTGCCTGATGTCGGCGGCGTCCGCTGCCGGCGCATCGGTGACGACCGTGGAAGGGCTTGCCAACGGCCGGCTGTCGGCGTTGCAGGCCTCTTTCCTCGCCCATGGCGCTGCGCAGTGCGGGATTTGCACGCCGGCGCTGCTGGTCGCGGCGACGGCGTTGCTGGAGAAGAAGGCGAGCCCCACCGAGGTCGAGGTACAGGACGCGCTCGGCGGAATTCTGTGCCGCTGCACCGGCTACCGGAAGATCATTGCCGCAGTGATGGATGCCTCCCTGCAGGCAGCAAGCCTGGATTTCCGCTTGCCCCGGTCAGGCCACGCGATCGGTTCCTCGCCCATCCGGCTCGACGGCGTGCCGAAGGTCACCGGGGCTGAGAAATTCGGCGGCGATTCTTTCCCCGCCGATGCGCTGGCCGTGCTGGTGGTCCGCTCTCCGCATTACCACGCCAGCTTCGCCTTCGGTGACCTCGATGGCTGGGCGAAGGCACATCCCGGTGTCGCCTGCGTCTTCACCGCCGCCGACATTCCGGGAAAAAACTGTTTCGGCGTCATCGGCCCCTTCGCCGACCAGCCGGCACTGGCCGAAGGGTTTGCCCGCCTTCGCGGTGAGGCGGGGGCGTTGGTCGCTGGCGAGCGCGAGGCGATGCTCGATATCGACCTCTCGGATTTTCCGATCCGCTGGACCGAATTGCCGCATGTTCTCCAATCCTGCGAAGCGCGCGCCGGCGGTGCCAAGCTCATCCATGAGAACAGACCGGCAAACCTGCTGACCTCCGGCTTCGTCGAACGCGGCGATCCGGAAGGGGCCCTTGCCGGTGCAGCGTTCACGGTGTCCGGCGTCATCGACACCTCCTATGTCGAGCACGCCTATATCGAACCGGAAGCCGGCTATGCCTATGTGGACGGCGACACGCTGGTCGTCGTCGCCTGCACCCAGGCGCCCTATATGGACCGCGACGAGACGGCGAAGGTGCTCGGCCTTGCCGTCGACAAGGTGCGCATCGTGCCGACCGCGACCGGCGGCGGTTTCGGCTCGAAGCTCGACGTCTCGCTGCAGCCGCTGATCGGCCTTGTGGCGATGAAGACAGGGCGGCCGGCGGCACTTGCCTACACCCGCACCGAATCGATGATGTCGACCACCAAGCGCCATCCGGCCGAGATGAAGGCGACCATCGGCGCCGATGCCGACGGCCTTGTCACCGGCATGATTTTTGAAGGCAATTTCAACACCGGCGCCTATGCAAGCTGGGGCCCTACCGTGGCCAACCGCGTGCCGGTGCACGCCTCCGGACCCTACGCGACGCCGAACTACCGCGCCGAAGGCCGCGCCATCCATACGCATGGGCCGATCTCCGGCGCCTTCCGCGGCTTCGGCGTGCCGCAAGCGACGATCATGCAGGAGACCCTCTATGATGAGCTGGCCGGCAAGCTCGGCATGGACAGGCTCGATTTTCGCTTGAAGAATTGCCTTCGTAACGGCTCCGAAACGGTCACAGGACAGCTTCTGGACTCCGGCGTCGGCATTGCCGAATGCCTCGAATCGCTGCGGCCGCACTGGGCGCGCGCGGCGGCCGATGCGGAGGCATTCAACAGTGGCAACACAGATAGAAAGCGCGGCGTCGGCGTCGCGTCCTGCTGGTATGGCTGCGGCAACACCTCGCTGCCCAATCCGTCGACCATTCGGGTCGGCATCGCGGCCGACGGCACGGTCATCCTGCACCAGGGCGCGGTCGATATCGGCCAGGGTTCGAACACGGTCATCGCCCAGATCTGCGCCGACGCGCTCGGCCTGCCGCTGGAGAGATTCCAGCTGAAGAGCGCCGATACATCAATTACTCCCGATGCCGGCAAGACATCGGCCTCGCGCCAGACCTTCGTCACCGGCAAGGCGGCCGAGAAGGCCGGCCGCGCCTTGCGTGAAAAGATCCTGCGTTTCGCCAATGTTTCGGAAAAAGCCGCTCTCCAACTCGACGGCCCGGCGATCGTCATCCGCGAAGGCGAAGCCACCCGCCGCATTGATCTCACGACGTTGGACCTGGATGCCGAGGGCTTCGTCTTCCGCGCCGAGGAGAGCTACGACCCGCCGACGCTGCCCCTCGATGCCAAGGGCCAGGGCAAACCCTACGCCGTTTACGGCTATGGCGCGCAGATTGCCGAGTTGGAGGTCGATCTCAAGCTCGGCACGGTGAAGCTGATCAAGATCACCGCCGCGCATGATGTGGGCAAGGCGATCAACCCGCTGCTGGCCGAAGGCCAGATCGAAGGCGGTATCGCGCAAGGCATCGGCATGGCGCTGATGGAAGAGTACATCCCCGGCCGCACGGAGAATCTGCACGATTATCTCATCCCGACCATTGGCGACGTGCCGCCGATCGAGACCATCCTGATAGAAGTTCCGGATCCGGAAGGACCCTTTGGGGCCAAGGGTTTGGGCGAGCATGTGCTGATCCCGACGGCGCCGGCAATCCTCAACGCCATCCGCCACGCCACCGGCGTTCTGATCACCAAGGTTCCGGCGACGCCGACGCGTATCCGCGCTGGCATCCGCGAAAAAGATGGCATCCGCGAAAAGGAAGCACGCCGATGAGCGAGCTTGCCGAACGCTTCGAGACCCATGATCCCGGCGAGAAGCTGGTGGCGGAGAAGATCCGCTGCGATGCCTGTCCGGTGATGTGCTACATCGCTGATGGTCGCACCGGCGCCTGCGACCGCTACGGCAATGTCGGCGGCAGGATCGTGCGGATGGACCCGCTGACCATCCTCGACCATGCGGCCGAGGCCGGCGCGGCAATCGTGCCCTTCGTCGCGGAGGGCGAACAATGGGACGGCGAACTGGTCAACACCGGCCGCCGCTTCGTCACCGCAATCGGCGCCGGCACCACCTATCCCGACTACAAGCCGGCGCCGTTCATCGTCAGCCAGGAAGTCGAAGGCGTCGATCTCGTCACCGTCGTCACGGAAGGCATTTTTTCGTACTGCGGCGTCAAGGTGAAGATCGACACCGACCGGCATATCGGACCCGAGACGGCTATTGTGCGATCGCAAGGCGAGGCAATCGGCCATGTCACGACGGGCGAGTATGGCTCGCAGATGCTGTCGCTGGGCGGCGTGCATCATCTGACCGGCGGCTCGAAGGCCGAAGGACGCGCCACCTGCGACGCGCTGCTCAATCTGTGCAACCGCAAGCCGGTGGAACTGGCCATCGACGGCGGCGCCGCCATAACAGTCGAAGCCGGCAAAGCGCCTGTCATCGACGGCAAGCAGGAACATCGCATGCGCGTCGGCTGCGGCTCGGCGACCATCGGCATGTTCGCCACGCAATGGCGCGGCCTTGTCGACGAGGTGGTGGTGGTCGACGACCACATCACCGGCGTCGTTTCCGAGCATCAGGCCGGCAAGGTGCTGGGCTGGCAGGACACAGGGATAAAGATCCTCGGCCGCCGTTCGACGCCGGGCCGCTATTTCAAGGTGTCTGAGCCAGGCCTCGGCTGGGGCGGCACCAGCATTTCAGACCCGCTGTCGATCCTTGGCGAGTGGAACGCCAAGAAGGGTGCGCGGCCGGGCCTGTCGCTGCTGATGGTTTCGACCACCGGCGAGCAATTCGCCTATTACGAGCTCGACGACGAGTTGAAGCCGGTGCAAAAACCGTTTCCGGAACGGCTGCAAAAATCGGTCGGCCTGATCGAGGACAATTGCGAGCCGGCTTTGTGCACGGTGCTGTTCATCGGCGGCGCCGGCGGTTCGCTGCGCGCCGGCGTCACCGAAAACCCGGTCAATCTCACCCGCTCGGTTCAGGGCCTGACCACCTATGTCACGGTCGGCGGTGCGCCGGTCTATGTCTGGCCGGGCGGCGGCATCACGCTGATGGTCGATGTCACACGGGTGCCGGAAGGCGCCTTCGGCTATGTGCCTACACCGGCGCTGGTGGCGCCGATCGAATTCACGCTGCGCCGCGACGACTATGTCAGGCTCGGCGGGTACGAGGCGGAGATCCGCAGCGTCGAGGATATTGTCGCAAAAGGCGGTGAGTACCTGAATCCGCGCCGCGGCACAGGCGCCGAAGCCAACAATCCATGGCCGCCACTCGCGCAGCTACGTCGTGCCGGCTCGAACGGGGCCGGGTGATGCAAGGCCCGCAAGCCCATTGGCTGCAGGACGGCAAGCGGCTGCATCTCAACCACGGGCCGATCGACCTGATCGTCGAGGTTTTTGGTGAGGCGGATGAATGCCGCCGAGCCTATGAACAGGCCATAGCGCGGTTCCAGACGATCCTGGTGGAGCTGGTCGAGGAACTCCCCGAATTGCGGCTGCCGGCGTTTTTCCTGGCGCCGCGCACCTTCGCCGGCCCGACGGCGCGCCGCATGGAGGCAGCCGTCATGCCCCTGGCGGAATGCTTTATAACTCCGATGGCGGCCGTCGCGGGATCGGTAGCCGACGAAATGCTCGCCGCATTGCTTGCCGGTCGCAAGATCGAGCGCGCCTATGTCAACAATGGCGGCGACTGCGCGCTCCATATCGGCAAGGGCCAGTCGATGGGTCTGGCGGTAGCCGGTACCGGCAACGGCATGGCCGACCGGATCACGATCCGCGCGGAAGATGGCGTTCGCGGCGTCGCCACCAGCGGTTGGCGTGGCCGCCCCTTCTCGCTTGGCATTGCCGACGCCGTCACCGTGCTGGCGCGGACCGGCGCCGAAGCCGATGCGGCGGCGACGCTCATCGCCCACGCGGTGGACCT
>NZ_RZRP01000040.1:0-16446 GCF_003997795.1 Mesorhizobium sp. M7A.F.Ca.US.005.03.2.1
GTTTCTGGACAATCTTCCTCGTGCCGGCGTTCTAGCAGATCGCCGTTGTCAAGAACAATGCAAGACTGGCCCGGCCGCACATGGTTCGAGAATGAATTTTCCACAGATACCATCAAACCCGGAAATTCCTGCCCGCAAGCTCAACAACCGAGAAAACGCGGGGAAAATATTGCTTGAATGACCGGCTACGGCTTTCAAGCGACTTCCCTTGGCCGACCGTCGCCTGCCGCCGATTTTCGGTGGCAATCCACCAGATACACTATCGAAAACGGGGGGCGGCCGCTATACCAGCTTCGGCAGCGGGCAAGCGCGTTATGAGGCCTGGGCAATTTCGAGGCGAGCGCATTCAACTTCGCTAAACAAGATCCGCCGCATGACACTTGCCGAAAACAGCGAGCCCGAAAATTGAGCCGGCTTTCATCCCTCACACAGCAATTCTCGCCTTCGCGGATCAACAACTACTTCTCCATCCTTTGCTTCTTTTTTCCACCGGTTCTGGGGTCGGTGGTCAGCTTTGTGTTCAATGGCGGAGGCCTTTCGTCCGCCCTGCTGATTGCTTTAGGGAAAAGGCGCTTCAACGCCGACCGGCCCATGATCTGGATGACGGTCGCGATCTATGCCTACTGCGCCGCCAATCTCCTGGCGTCCATCGTCAACAACTCGTTTGTCCGGGATGCGCCGCATCTTATCCCGCTCGTCACCTTCCTGTTTTTTCCCGTGTCCTATTCGACATGGAGCAACACGCAGAAAACCACGCTTGCCCGCATCGTCGTGCTTTCCAGCATGGCCGCCTGCTTTGTCGCGCTGCTCATGGCCGTCATCCAGCAATATTGGATTGGCGTCAGGGCGGAGGGGGGAGCCGGAAATCCGATCGTCTTCGCAACCGTCGTCTGCCTTGCCGTGGTGACCTGTGTGGCTGGCGCCTTGTCCAGTATTGAGCAAGCCCGGACACCCCTCTTCTACGCGACACTGGCCGGGACGATCGCCGTCATCTATTCCGGCTCGCGTACCATCTGGCTGGCACTGCTGATCGCCGGCATAGCCGTCATGTTGATCAACCGGCACAGGCTCAGGGGCAGGAATGCCGTTCGCCTGCTGCTGCTGCTGGCGGCAGTCGGCGTCGTGATCGCCGCTTCCAGCTTCCAGGCGATATCCGGGCGGGTCGACTTTTTGCGCTCCGATTGGGGTGCGCTTGGAGCTAGCGGCAACTACGACACCTCGTTGGGAATACGTGTTGCGCTTTGGGAGATCGGCCTCAAAGCATTCCATGACATGCCACTGTTCGGGCACGGTGTGGGTGCAACCCAGCTTCTGATCAAACAGGGCTTTCATGAGCAGTTCGCGATGGACACAGGCTTCAACCATTTCCACAACGGCTTCCTGACCGCCTTGGTGCAAGCAGGAATTCTGGGCGCCGTGACGCTGGCAGCGATCTTTATCGTTGCCGCTGGAAATGCCGCCCGGGTCTTGCGAAACAGCAGCGATCCGAACGAGCGGTTCGGCGCCACCATGATTGTCGTCGTGGTGATCACCTATCTGACGGCCGGAATGACAGGCATCCTGGTCGGCCATGACATTCTGGACTCGGTGCTGATGGTCTTCCTGGTGAGCGGAACATATCTCGCCTCCGGACGCCATGTTCCTTTGCTGGACGAGCCGGCACTTGCACCAGTCACGCAAGACCTGTCTCGGGCAAGGCCATGAAGGTTCTGGTCACGGGCGCGACAGGTTTCATCGGGCGTCTTGTCGTGCGCCACTTACGCGAAGCCGGTGCCGAGCTTCGCCTCGCCTCCCGCCATCCCGAGAGGCTTGCTTCGGAGAACGAGGCTGTGCCGATGCCCGGCTTCGATGCGCCGGCCGCCGCCTTTCTGGAACTGACCCGGCATATGACTGACGTCGTCCATTGCGCTGGCCTCAACAATGATCGGGGAAATGCAACCGAAGCCGATTACCAGGCGGCCAATGTGGAACTGAGCGCAAGGCTGGCGCATGCAGCGGCGGCCCAGATAAGCGGACGTTTCATTCATCTCTCCTCGATCCGGGCGGTGATCGGCGCGCACGTCAGCGCAACGATCGACGAGGACACGCTTCCTGCCCCACAATGCGCCTATGGACGCTCGAAGCGCGAAAGCGAGATCACGGTTTTGGACGCCTATGCGTCGCATGGCCGCTCCGACGCCGCCGTGTTGCGCCTGCCTCCGGTCTATGGAAGTGGCATGAGGGGAAATCTGGCAACGCTGATGCGCCTTGCCGATACGCCGCTGCCGCTGCCGACGGGTGCCTTGACCGGAATCCGCTCGCTGATGTCTTCCGAGGCCGCGGTGCGAGCAGTGTCGCACCTGCTCAGGCATTCCGGGCCGCTTCGCCCGATCTATGTCGGCGCCGATGTGCCGCCGGTCGCCGTCGACGCCGTCATCACCGCCTTTCGCAGAGGTTTGGGGCGGCCTGTGCGCCTGATGGCGGTGCCGGCCGGGCTGATACGGCCGGTGGTGGCCGCACTCGGCAGGCGGGCGTTCTGGGACAGCCTGACCGCCACACAGATATGCGACCCCGCCCTGCTGGTATCGCAGGGGTGGACGCCCGAAGCCGGCACGCTTGAGCGGCTGGCCGAGCTGGCGCGGCTCAGCAGATCCTGACTTTCTTGCTTGACCATGATCTTTTCATGGTCTGCTCAGCGGTAGAGCGTTCCAAACAGGATCCGAAGATCGAGCCAGAACGACGCGGTGCGGAGGTAGGCAGCATCCGTTTGCGCCAAGAGTTCCGGGTTAGACATGTCGATGCCCCTGATCTGGGCCAGGCCGGTTATGCCCGGCAGCGCCGCCAAAACCCCCAGCCGCCTGCGACACTCGATCAATTCCGTCTGGGTCGGCAGGCAGGGCCGCGGCCCGACCAGGCTCATTTCGCCCTTCAAGACGTTCCAGAATTGCGGCAGCTCATCCAGCTTGAACTTCCGCAAGACCTTTCCAACCGATGTCACGGAATCCGCCGGCGCCTCATGCGAGGGTAGCGACGGCGTCCCGACATACATCGTGCGCAACTTGTGGCAGCGGAAAAGCCGACCGTCACGGCCGACCCGCACCTGTGAAAAAATAGCCGGGCCCGGCGACGATGCCCGAACGGCAAGGACGGTGAGCGCCAAGACAGGAGATGTCGCCACCAGCAGCAGAGCCGCACCGGCAAGATCGAAGATTTGCTTGGCTGCCTTCATGAACGGCCGATAGTGCTCCCTGCCGAAGTCCCGAGGCAAAGCCGCAGGCCAATGTCGTCAATCCGGTCGACGTAGCATGAGCCGATCTCTTGACCAAGCGCGCCACGCAGCCGTCGCAATGTTCAGATGCGCCCCAGGATGAAGGCGAGATAGAGCCCCAGGTTTCCGGAAACGGTCTGCCGATAGACGCCGCTTCGGCGCAAGCCTGCCAAGCGGCGGAAAAGGCCGCCGTCGCGCCCGTGGGTGAAAAGGTCGAGGCACACCATCGCGTCCTCGGTCAGGAGGTCGCGATTGACGGCGAGACCGTCAAGGTTGAGGTCCGTCCAGCCGGCGAATTCCCCCTTGAACAGGCGGCCAAGCCGGGACACCCTTGCTTTCCAGGACACGTTGGCGCCGACCAAATTTGCCGCATGCTGCCGGTAGCGCACCAGCGGCCGCGGATCGTAGCGGACGATGCCGCCGGCAGCGGTCACGATGAGATAGGCCCACCAGTCGTGGCTGACGAACCCGGTCCGCATGCAGGCCCTGGCCAGCAGGTCGCGTGCCGCTGCGTTGAGCAGGATGGTGTTGCCGCCGGCGATGCTTTGCACAAGCGCGTTGCGAAAGGTTGGCGGCCGGGCAAACAAAGGCGAATGGCCGACAAGGCTTCCCGTTTCCGTCATGGTCGCGGTTCGCGAACAAAACATCAGCGGGATTTTCGCATCCTGGGTCCGCATCCAGTCGATAGCGCTCTCCAGCCTGTCGGGCTCCCAGATATCGTCCTGGTCGCAGAAGGCATAGCAGTCCGCCTCGATGCGTCGATCGACGATCATGGAGCGGAAATTGGCGGCGAAGCCTTGCCGCGGCCCCTCGACGAGCGTCATTCGACCCTTGGGCCGCCAGCGGGATTTCCATGCCTCGATGATGGCGGTCGTGCCATCGGCGGAGCCATCGTCGGATATCCACAGGTCGACCAGAGGGTGCGACTGCTCGAGCAGGGACTGCAGCTGCTCCTCGATGAAGGCGGCGCCGTCTTTCGTGCCCATCAGGACCGCGATGCGCAGAACATCTTTGCTCACGAGCAAGATCGCTTTCTGATTCTGATTGGATCTATCTCTTTGATTTGGCGCAATTCCCAAAGGTAAGCGCCGTGCGCTTTTCCCGGAATTGTTCTAGGTCGCCTGCCCGGCGGTCTTCGGAATCGGGTCTTGACGTGCACTTGCCCTGGCCTTCTTGGCGCGGTCGAGACCTGCCAATGCGGCGAGCGCGGCAGCCTTGTCCTGGTTTTTCGCCGACTGCTGCAGCGCCGTGAGCGCGACCTGGACATCCGACCATTCCACGACGTCCGTGCTGAGGCCGAAAATCTTCGAGATGCCGAGTTCGACGAGTTCCTCGTCTTCGCCATGCAGCGTTTCGTGGAGTTTTTCACCCGGCCTTATGCCGGTGAACCGGATCGCGACGTCCTTGTATGGGCTCTTTCCGGACAAGCGGATCATCGTTTCGGCCACTTCAAGGATCGGCACCGGCTTGCCCATGTCGAGCATATAGACGGCATAATCGTCTCCGCTCTGCCGCGACGCGGCGTCGGCCGCCGACATGATGACGAGATCGACGGCTTCGGCCACGGTCATGAAATAGCGCGTCATGCGCCGGTCGGTGATGGTGACGGGCCCTCCGGCCTCGATCTGCGCCTGGAATATGGTCGCCACCGATCCATTGCTGCCGAAGACGTTGCCGAACCGCACTGCAATGAACTTGGTGGCCGGGCGACGCCCGCTTGTCTCGCCTGCCGGCGTGCCATGCAAGGCGCTGATGATCTGTTCGGCGGCCCGCTTCGTCATGCCGAGCACTGACGAGGGATCCACCGCCTTGTCGCTCGATATCAGGACAAATTGCGCAACCCCGCACTTGGCGGCGACCTCGGCACAAACGAGCGTTCCGAAGATATTGGTCTGGATGGCCGAATCCCAGTTTTCCTCGAGCAGCGGAACATGCTTGAGGGCCGCGGCATGAAAGATGATGTCCGGCCGGAATTCCGTGACGACACGCGTTATCTGGCGCCGGTCCGCGACATCGACGATGCGGACCTTGAGGCGGTCGTGGTCCTTCTCGTCAACATACTGGCTCAGCTGGAAAATGCCGAACTCGGAGTTGTCGGCGACCAGCACCGCCTCGGCTCCGAGTTCCAGCGACCGCCTGACCAGCGTCTGGCCGATCGAACCGGCGCCGCCGGTCACCAGAACGCGTTTGCCGCCGACAAAGGCGCCGATACGCTGGATATCGGACGCGACCGTCGGCCGGCGCAGGATCGTTTCCATCTCGACGGTGTCGAGAACCAGCTTTCCGTGCTGTTCCAACTCCGAAAGGCCTGAGAACTGCACCACATTTATGTCGCCGTGCCGGGCAATGCGCACAAGTTCCGAATAGTCCTCGATTTCGTGCTCGGCGCCGCTACCGAAAATCAGCAAGTCCAGGCTCTTGGTGCCGGTCGCATAGTCTTCCAGGACATCGATCAGGCGCGGCATTGTCGCCACTACGGGAACACCTTGAATCCGCGTGCCCAACGGTGCGCCGCGCTCGGTGGCCATGATGCCTGCGATGGAATAGTCCGCCGGTTGCGCCGTGCGGGTGAAGCGAATGATCAGGTCGGCCTCGCCGAGCCGGCCGACAAACAGAGCGCGCTTGGCCTGCTGGTCGGTCTTGCGGCTCAGAATCCCCCAGCTCGCGCCGTCACGCAGGAAGCGGTAGAACAGCCGGGGTGCCGATATGATGGTGAAGGAGACGAGGAAGAAGACGATGAACTGACGCTCGTTGAGCCCCGCCACCGGCCGGTAAAAACGCAGCAGCAGCGACGCCATGTAAAGAGTGAACGTCAAAATCGCGCAGCTCTTCAGGATGTTGAAAAAGTCCGGCGTCGAGGCGAAGCGCCACACGGTGGTGTAGAGGCCACTGTAGCGGAACAGCAGATGGCTGATGACGACGATGCCCGCCCATGTCGCCAGACCCTCGTTGGAGAACGCTTCGAACGAAAGATTCGACCGCGAAAGAACAAGGCTGAGTGCCACGGCGACCAAGACCATGACCACGTCCTGGACCATGATGAAGGCGCGCCGCATCTGTGGCCTGAGCCCGAACACAGCTTCAAGGTGGGAATTCATTGGACGGCACTAGACTCCAGGCTCAAGGGCATCGACACCAGCGGAGTGCGAACACGAAGATACTTCGCGACCAATCTACCCTAAGTGCCATCCCCGGCCCCCGCCGTGGTGTATCGCATACTGCGGGGCGGAGGGCATAGCTAGAGGTTTTTTGTGCGAACTAGACCCTACTGTGGATTTGGCCATTCCTACGGATGGGTCCATCGGAACTTCTTGGGTCGCCAAAAAGATTGATGTAAGGGAGTCGGATGCGCAGAGCCGAGATTGCCCAGAAATTCCCGTTCCTTCAGCGGCCAATGGACTTGGTTAGAGAACTTGCAGGCAGGAGCCAAAAAAGCGTGATCAAAACAAATGAAGATGAGACGATAGAGTTTTGGTCAAAACGCTCGCATGACGAGCTTGCTCGGGTAGCGGCGGCTTTGCATCGCGATCGTCGACAGGCCGAAGATAAAGCCGGACTTCATGAGGTCATCGGCGCAAGAGCTGTGGTTTCAAATGCCTTTATTGAAGGAGTCGGCATTGAGGTCGGGGCAGGCAACAGGCCGTTTCCAGTTCCGTCTATGGCCACTGTGATCTACGGCGATATCCGCGACAACGAGACCTTGAAGACTCACTTTGCCGACCCAAACATCACCCAAGGCGGATTTATCGATGCGGAGACTTTTGCTGGGACAAAGCTCGAAAGCCTCGACTTTATCATCTCAGCCCATGTTATCGAGCACCTGGCAAATCCATTCGGCTCAATTAGGGAGGGTCTGGCACGTCTCAAATCCGGCGGGGTTTATGTTTTCGCCGTACCAGACATGAGATTCACTACTGACCGCAACCGCCCGCTGACTACGTTTGAGCATCTAATGGGCGACCTCCAAACAGGCGGAGGTCCAACTCTTCTTGACTCTTACATAGAACACTGTCGCTTCGTTCACCCTTTATCGCAGCCAAAATTTTCGGAGGACCAGTTAGTAGCTGCGGCAGAACATGGGCTAAAACACCGGATAGACATCCACGTTCATGCATGGACAAAGGAAGCATTTTCAGATCATCTTAGCCGCCTGCAGAAGCTATTTGGATTTACCAAACACTTCGAATCGTCGATCCAAAATGAATCTCTATTTGTCATTAAAAAAAATTAATAGTCAAATATCGATCAATTTCACGAGAAAGAGATAACCTTCACGCATGATACCTCTAAATTACTTCCTTAGAATAAACAACGTTGGGGATAAATTTTCCCCCGAAATAGTCCGCGCCGTATCGGGAAAAGAAACAAAATGGACTTCTAATTTAAGCTCCAAGCACTTGTTGGGTGCCGGAAGTATTCTTGCAAGCGCCACCGAACATTCATACGTTTGGGGTAGTGGAATCATGAACCCTAGATTGGGGATAGGAAATCCAGCACCATCTCGGGTTTTGGCTTTGCGTGGGAAACTTTCCTATACCGAATTATCACGGGCCCTGCGGAGCAGATTATCCGACATTCCGCTCGGAGACCCAGGTTTCCTGTCTAACATATTGGTGGACAAACCACAGTTGGGAGATCGATTTGATCTGGCCGTCATTCCTCACTACGTGGATCAAACAAACCCGTACGTACAGAGCCTGTCTGCATTGGATGGCGTGAGAGTTCTAGATGTACACCAAGAGCCAAAAGCATTCATTTCGGCGCTTGCGCAGTGCCAGTACGCGATCAGTTCTTCGCTCCATGGCTTGATCTTCTCCGAATCACTCGGGATTCCTAATGCTTGGGTTGAGTTCTCCAACCAGGTAGCGGGTGAGGGCTTCAAATTTCGTGATTGGTTTTCATTAGCAAAAAGACCTCAGGCAGATGCAGTTTCCATCAATCGCACGTGGTCAAGATCGGATCTTGCCGACCTCTGCCAAATCCATGAAATGGAAATTGATACCGACGCCCTGTCTGCAGCACTGGTTAAAAGAGTAGATGATATAGATATATTTTCCGATCGGAAAATATATACTTTTGACAAATGTCGGTCTAGACCAGTACCAATTTTCATAATCTCGTTTAACCGAGGCGATCAATTACTTAAAGTGGTAGATTCCTACAACCGACTCAGCACAGATGTTGACATCGTTATTCACGACAACGGAAGTTTCGATCATCGCACATTGTCGATACTTGATAATTTAGAGAGATCTGGCGTAACAATCATTAGATCGACAGCGATCAACTCACCTGAAGAGCTGGACAACATCAATACCACGATTGAGATGTACTTTTCCAATTGGGCCGAGCCTGGCAGGTATGTGGTAACGGATGGCGACGTCGATCTCAGCGGCGCGGCTCCGGATATATTGTCTGTTTTTGACCTCTTGTTGGATAATTTCAGAGACATCGCCTGCGTGGGGCCAATGCTAAGGATACATGATATCCCTTCCACCTATTCCCTTTACAATCATGCGATGAATCGCCACATTGATCAGTTCTGGCACAAAGAGCCTTCTTGGTTCACGCGCGACGAAATTAAGATCGCTTACCAACGAGCGCCAATCGACACAACCTTTGCTCTCTATCGCGCTGGAGAGCGTTTCCATCGACTGCAGAAGGGATTGCGAATTTACTATCCCTATGATGCCAGGCATCTGGATTGGTACGAAGACGAGAGTGAGGGCGAGGCATATCGCATGACATCGTCCCCGGCCATTTCACATTGGAACTCACAGAAGCCGATCGATGCAATGAGAGATGAGCCGTTGAGATTTTTCGACTATATACGGGTGCTGCGATCGCCCGACGGCACCTTAACTATGAAAAAGGAAATACTATAGAATTTCTGTCTTTATAGAGGTCCCTAAATCAAAATGCCCAGATGAAAGAAGGTCCACTTCCGGCGCTACACGAAATGCAACAGCATCGATGACTCTGTGCAGCGGACTGCTACCAGATGTAGTTTTTCCAAAAACTGAACTTCCAATAAAATAAGTACCCGGGAGCATCAAACAATTAAACTCAAAGGAGACCATAACGGTATCCCCAGATTTTACTTTCTTTATCCTGAAAATATCTTTGTCGACATTGTTTGCCCCAGCTAATATCAAGCCAGAAACGGTTTTCAAAGCCATGCCGAAAGCTACATTGGCCGCATCGACTGAAAAGTTCACTTTAAACTTGAACGCGTACCGCTTGCCTAACTGAAGAACATTCACCTGACTGCCAACCATTGTTGTTAGGCGAAGTTCGTGAATACGTGCACCGTGTTCTTCCGTTGCCGTTGCAGATTGCGTCTGTAAACTCTTGTCGAAATAATCCGAAAACTCTTCTTGGCCGTGCAAGGACGATGACGCCAACGGAAGCGCGGAGTAATCAACTTCATAGACGGTCTTCGCTATGTCTTCGGCACTCTCCCTTTCAACATTTACACCTGCCGCGCTGTGCGGTCGGACGGCAGCCAAGCGTACAATGCTCGCTCGCATTTGTGCTGCCGTATCCCCAGAAGCATTTACTAGCCGCTGATATTGATTGACTACGGCTTTGGGTCTGCCTTGAGAAATCAGTTCTCCGGTATCGATTAGCATTGCTTTCGAACACAGCTGCACAATTGTCTGAGCGGCATGGCTCACAAACAGGATAGTGCCACCCTTATCCTTAATGTCCTCAATGCGGGCGAAGCATTTTCGCTGGAAGGCCTCATCCCCCACAGACAGAGCTTCATCCACCACCAAGATGTCCGGGTCGACATTGATGGCCGTGGCGAATGCCAGACGCACATACATACCGGACGAATAGGTTTTCACGGGTTGATCAATGAACGGTCCGATATCGGCGAAGCGGGCGATGTCGTCGAACCGCCACTCCATCTCCCTGCGCGGCACGCCGAGAATTGAGGCGTTGAGGAAGACGTTCTCGCGTCCGGTGAATTCGGGATTGAATCCTGCGCCAAGTTCCAACAGCGCGGCAATACGGCCGTTGACTTCGACCGAGCCGCTCGTCGGCTGCAGTGTGCCGCAAATGATCTGTAGCAGGGTCGACTTGCCGGAGCCGTTGCGGCCGATAATACCGACGGTTTCGCCGCGGCCAACTTCAAGCGAAATTCCGGAGAGCGCGGCGAAATCGCGAAAATAGCGGCGCGGCGGGCGACCGATCAGCCGCTCCAACCGCGGGACTATCATTTGCTTGAAGCGGTCTTCAGGTCGCTCGAACATGACATAGTGCTTGGACACATCGCGCACGCGAATTGCTATGTCGGAAGCGCGGTTGCCTGACCTGTCAGAGGACATCTGCAAATCCTCTTCGGGTTTTCTGGAAGAATTGATAGCCGAAAAATGCAGTTGCAATCGCCACCATGGAGTAATTGCCAAGGGCGGCCCAATTTGGCTGCACACCGAAAAGAACCACGTCGCGGAAGCTCTCAACGGGAATCGCGAGCGGATTGAGCGAAAGCCAAGGTTGTAGCCAGGTTGGCAGCGACGTTCTCTGAAAGAAGACCGGCGAGAGGAACATAGTGGCGGTCACCAGCGGTGTTACTATCTGGCTCATGTCACGGAAATAGACGCCGATCGATGCCAATATCCAAGCCATGCCGAGCACTAGGACAATCAGCGGTGCGAAAACCACGGGCGCCAAGATCACCGTTGCTGGGATACCGCCGAAGACGATGTAGGCGAAAGCCAGCAGCACCAACAAGCTGACGGCCGCATGGAACAATGCTGCACCAGATGCAACCACCGGCAGTATCTGGATCGGAAACACGATCTTCTTCACATAATTGGCATTGCCTACGATTAGGCTGGGCGACAGCGAAATCACCTCGGCGAAAAATTGAAAGACAATCAGCCCGCAGAATAGGACAACCGCAAACTCGCCGGTGGAATGTGTTGCGCTCTGCTGGTCTGGCATCGTCCAGCGCGACTTCATCACCACGCCGAACACAAACGTGTAGACAGCCAGCATGAATAGCGGGTTGAGCAGCGACCACAGCAATCCCAAGGCAGAGCCACGATAGCGACCGACCACCTCCCGGCGAATGAGCGAAACACTAAGTTGAGTAAAATTCATGATGCGGCTTGAATCTTCTTCCTGTAATCCCACACAAAATCTTGTATTGCACCGGAAATATCAAAATCTGCTTTCCATCCAGTATCTCGCGTTATTGCATCGCAGTTTAATTCAACATCCTTGACGAGAAATGACTTTTCAGGGACGTAATTGCGGCGAATATGGCGACCACAAGCATATGCACAAAGATCTATTACCTCATTTACGCTAAGCGACCTCCCAGAACCAACGTTGTAAATTGCTCTTTTCTGTCCTTTCGGCTTTAGAACGGCATCAATGGCGGCACAAAGATCTCGCACGTCGATATAGTCGCGCAATGCCTGCCCGTTGCCCCATATATCAATCGGAGCACCTAGAAAGGCGGCCCGAACGGCGGCGGCTACCACACCTTGACCCTTTTCGGGCGACTGGTATTTTCCAATTGGGTTCGAAGCACGAAGAATCGAGTAACTCCACCCCTCTGCTACAGACAACGTCCTAATGGCGTTCTCGACCATCAACTTGCCGCATCCATAGGTGCTTATAGGCAGGGTTGGATGCTCTTCACTGATTTTTGGCTGCTGGGGGACCCCATAGATCGTCCCGCCAGACGAAAGATAAACTACGTGCTGGATCGAACTTCCGCGCATACTCTGCAGAAATTTGACATGCGGGATAACATTTCGGTCCACCTCAGACACGAGGTCATTAGCAAACGTGGCTGGCACAGATGCACTAACGAGCAGCACTGCAGCGCTTAACCCTTCGAAGTGGTGGCGATAGGTTGCAGGATCATCGAAATCAATAATCGCCATATTGGCGAGTTGAAGACCTTGCCGCCGAACAAACGCACGAAAGGGGATTTCTCTCTGATTGAAATGGTCAATCAGGTTCCGCCCGATAAATCCGGACGCTCCGAAAATGCCGATCATTCGTGTCCCCTTTTTCGAGGGCGAAGAAGTCCACCTCGTCCGTGCGGCTCGAGGCTGCCAATTTCCTTACACAACCTCCGATGGGACAAGATTTCACCTCGCCTCATGCCGCACGGTTCCGATCACCGTCCCGCGTCGATTCCAAATGGCGCAATATTTCTGCCGCGAAGGCTTCGGACGAGAAACTAGCCTCGAAAACTGCCTTGGCGGCATCCCCGATCTCGCGCCATTTGTCTCTGTCACTGATCGCTTTTCTTAAAGCGGCCGCAAGGCTAATCGGGCTGGCATCTTTCGCCACATAGCCGGATACACCATCCTCGATGAAGTCAGCGGTTCCCACAGCGGTGGAGCAAACCAGAATCTTGCCCGACCTTAGGGCATCGATGGAAACGAGGGGGAGGGTGTCGTCGCGTGACGAGACAAGAAGTATATCCGTTTCATGCAATGCTCTTTCGTAGTCAGCGTGGCTGAGGGCTCCCTCCATGGAAACCCCAACTCTGATGTCTGCCATTTGCTTGATCTGACCGTGATACGCCACATTTAGAATTCGCCCGGCCAATCGCAATTCGCACATACGCCGAACGCTCTTTTCCAGTTCGTCCAGCGCCAGGATCGCCAGATCCTGGCCTTTGCGTGGCTCGTATGAGCCCAGCACCGAGACGACGATGTTTTTGTCATCACCTAGGCTTGACTGAAATGGCTCTGAAACCGGGCCAATCGTTGACGTGCCATACGGAACAATGGAATAGCCCCGGAAGAATGGCTCCACCGCGCCGCCAGCAATCTTACTACCAACCCAGACACCAGCCGCTTTCTCAAGCGCGTACCTAGCATCGAGGTTCGATGAAAAAAGATCCTTCGCAAATTCGCTTTCGTGAATATACCAGAATGTTGGAACCAGTTCCGCAAGCTGAGATATTATCGGCCATCCGAGTACAGTGTTAACAATTACCGTATCGAAATTTCTGCCAAATTTGAGAACGGTGTCATGCCGTTCAAACAGAAGCTCGTCGACAATGACGGTAACGCCCAGTTCATTGATATATTTTCGCATCGGGCCATCTGCCGGCGCCATCACAACAACAAAATTGCCAGCAGATGAAAGCGCCCTCGCCATGTCGAGAACCACGCGTGGTGCACCGCTTTCCGTCATATCATGGGAAACGATCAATATATCCTTCCCGGCTTCGTAATTGTGGCTCCAAGAGTCCACAATTCCAGCAGGCGGATGCACCTGATATTCCTCCTGAGAGTCGTGATAAAGCAAGTCTCGCATCTTCTTTGGATAAAATGGATCCCGAGAAATTGCGGTCGGCCACCTCTTCAGAAGATTTATATCAGCCTTATCGCGCTTAAATAGCTTTGAATTCTTCCTTTTCTTTTCAACTTCACCTATTGACGCATGACCAATGTGATATAGGCGGGAGTAGGGAGAATATACGCAGTCATACCCTCTTTCTCGTACCTTCAAGCATAAGTCGACGTCAGAGTGAGAGACCGGAAAATTCTCCGCGTCAAATCCCCCAATTTCGGCAAATACATCACGGCTTACCATCAAGCATGCGCCGCAAATGAGCGATACATCGCGAACGGACTGCGCAAAATTGTAGTGATCCGATGTCATATCGGGAAGACAATGAAATGCCGTTCCCACCAACCCTCGAACACCAGTGACCATTCCCGCATGCTGAATCAAATTGTTTTCATAAAGCAACTTCGGACCAACAATACCGACATTCTCCAAGGTCGCAACTTCGAGGAGGCACGTAAGCCAGTCTTTCGAAATTACCCGCACGTCATCATTGAAAAAAACCACGTACTTGCCCATCGCTTCGTGGGCACCCTGATTACATTTGTCAGAGAAATTAAACGGCTTGTCATACGTCGAAAACTTAACCTTCTCCGAAATTGAGCCAAGGCTTTTTATTATCTCTCCGTTGGTTACCACGATCACCTCGAACGAGTGGTGGTCCGTCCCGTTCAATATTGAATTGATCGAAGCTCTAATATTCTCAATATTATCGGACGGGACTACAATCGACACGAAATTCCCAGAAACCAGATCCGAACCTCGATGGACCCTATTCGCATAGGGTAAGGCCAAGGCTTCCCCCCCATATCGCCGGCGACGGATTGCATCTTCCAGCGCCATAATATTTGAGGTTCGAGCATGGTCTTTCCCGCCCACGGCCGCAGAGCCCTCAATCATCCGCCAACCGTACAGGACACGCTCTATGTGCACGACCTTGGTGAAACGCTCGGCCGCCCGCAACGCGAGATCGTAGTCTTGAGAGAAATCGTATTCGCTTCGGAACCCCCCAACTTGCTGAACTAAGCTCTTCCGGTAGGCAGTTAGATGAGCGGTATACATGCAGTTGAACAGGAGATGAGGGCTCCAATCCGGCTTACAGAATATCTCTACCGGTTGATCGTTCGCGTCAACCTTACATTCATCCGAATATATAAAGTCAACGAGAGGATTTCCTACTACGACTTCTGCAATTCTCAGAAGTGCGTCCTTCGTAAGGATGTCATCGTGATCCAAAAGAGCGATGTACTCTCCAGATGACCGGCTTAGCGCTTGATTGGTTGCCTTTGATATTCCACCATTCTCCAACAATCTATCGATCTTTACTCTCTTGTCGGCAGATGCGTATCTATCTAAAAGGCTTTTTATTTCCTCATCCTGCGAGCAGTCGTCGACAATAACGAGTTCCCAATTTTGGTATTCCTGCGCTATCACCGACAAGATCGCCCGCTCCAGAAAGCGGATCGGCGGCCTGTAAACCGGCATCAAAATGGATATGGTGGGACCGTCAAAGCTGGAGATAGAAAACGTGGCCAGCGAAAAGCGCGATGCCACATCTTCCCTCTCCCTGGACAAGTTTCCTGCAATGCGCTGATCCGGAACACGAAGAAGAGCGACACCGTCAAGCGTTACCTGCCTCACCCCCTTCAAAGCCACCCGGCTGTAGATGGCTTTTGCAACATTTAGCCAGCTACCGCGCTGGACACGGGACTGCCTAAGACGCTGAACCAGCTTGGTGGAAACCAATTGGTCAATCCACATCATTCGCATCGATTCCGCCGCCACCTCAGAACTATCTGGAGTGCTGTCCGTCTCGGCATATATTTTCGACATTTCCTGCGATCTTTCCGCTAGGAACCGTCTTTTTTCCTCCTTCAGCTCCAACCTTGTCTTCTCCAGCATTTCCGTCAGTCTCGTATTGTGCTCGACCGCAGTCGATAGCTGAGAATGAACTAGCCTTCTCTCTTCGAGACTGCCTTCTAAAGTCTTCTCCGCTGCGGCGCGTTCGTCCGCCAGGCTACGGCGATACGCAGCTATTTCTGTATCTTTCTGCTGAAGCTCAGCTGCCAGCTGAGTAGCCCTGTTCGCTTGCTCTTCGACGGCGCGCTGCAAACTCAATTGCGCTTCAGACGAGATTTGCTGTCGAGCTCGAAGTTCAGGGAAAAATGCTTCGCCAAATATTGGCGCGACCGCATCGAACTCCGCTTTGACGCGGTCAAGATCAGCCATGGCTTTAGCGTCATTCGCGTCGCTCTCCAGAGCCTTGAGTGCCGAGTAGGTGTCTTTTACCCAGCTGGCGATTCGTTCGTCGGCGAAGAGCGCACCGTCTGTCGCTGCGTGGTGCCGATAATCCGTTGAGATATGAGCATCGATGTCAACTGCAGCCGCCGCCATGGACCGTGGCCAAGCCACCGAAAGCGCTGCCGCGATCTTGTCCAGCCTTGGTCGCCAGCCCTGCATCATCCCTTCATAAGAGACAAATGCACGTGGCGCGCCGCGCGTCGAGTGTTCAGCGTCCAGTTCATGGCGGAGCCAAAGCAGAGCACCGAAGCCGGGGGTTGACCGATCCCTTTTGCTGAGCGAGGCGATGACCGCAAGCGGATTACGGCTTGCAAGAACGTATCGCAAGTCGATTTTCATAGATTCAAAAATATCCGCGTAGAGCTGTACGAACCGCGAGATACGCGGTTCCTTCAAGACGAATAGCGAAGCGCCACCGTATTCTTTATCGATCAGATGAGCGATTTCGGCCTTGTAGAATTGAGATCGCGCCCTCGACAAGTCGCTAAGATCAAAGCGCCGCCAGTCGTCCCACCTGCTGCCAGCCTCTGCAAGCATCTGGTCGTGTAAGGCGATCAGCTTCGAGG
>NZ_RZRP01000410.1:0-5535 GCF_003997795.1 Mesorhizobium sp. M7A.F.Ca.US.005.03.2.1
AGACAGGTCCGTCATCTTCTCATGGAACAATTTCGTCTTCGGCGTGGTGCTCGCCAGCCGTGAGACGCGCACGCTGCCGGTCGCCGTCTACAACATGCTCTCCTACGAGCAAGTGAGCTGGGGGCCGCTCGCCGCCGCGGCCCTGGTGGTGACACTGCCGGTACTGGTCCTGACCATGTTCGCACAAAGGCAGATCGTCGCCGGACTGACCGCGGGCGCCGTCAAGGGCGGCTGAAGGCACGCTACGGCATCGCACTCTTTTTCGAGGAAAACCCAATGGCATCGGTCACAATCAACAACGTGCAAAAGGCTTTCGGAACGGCCAGGATTATCCACGATGTCAGCGTCGATATCGCTGACGGCGAGTTCGTCATCCTGGTCGGCCCGTCGGGCTGCGGGAAGTCGACGCTGCTGCGCATGATTGCCGGACTTGAAACGATCTCGGGCGGCAGGATCGCCATTGGCGATCGCACCGTCAACAATCTGCGGGCGCGCGACCGCAACATCGCCATGGTGTTCCAGAACTACGCGCTCTATCCGCACATGACGGTGGCCGACAATATGGGCTTTGCCCTCAAGATCAAGAAAGCCGATCCGGCCGACACCGCAAGCCGCGTCGGCAGGGCCGCCAGCATCCTGGGCCTCGACAAGCTGCTCGACCGCTATCCGCGCCAGCTCTCCGGCGGCCAGCGCCAGCGCGTCGCCATGGGCCGCGCCATCGTGCGCGACCCGCAAGTCTTCCTGTTCGACGAGCCGCTCAGCAATCTCGACGCCAAATTGCGCGTCCAGATGCGCGGCGAGATCAAGGCGTTGCACCAGCGGCTGGGCACCACCACCATT
This sequence comes from Mesorhizobium sp. M7A.F.Ca.US.005.03.2.1, assembly GCF_003997795.1. Lineage (NCBI taxonomy): Bacteria > Pseudomonadati > Pseudomonadota > Alphaproteobacteria > Hyphomicrobiales > Phyllobacteriaceae > Mesorhizobium > Mesorhizobium sp. M7A.F.Ca.US.005.03.2.1. The sequence goes on from NZ_RZRP01000410.1 coordinate 841, forward strand.
TACGTCACGCATGATCAGATCGAGGCCATGACCATGGCCGACAAGATCGTCGTGCTGCATGACGGCCTTGTCGAGCAGATCGGTGCGCCGCTCGACCTTTATGACCGTCCGGCCAATCTGTTCGTTGCCGGCTTCATTGGCTCGCCGGCCATGAACTTCATTGCCGGCCGCGTCGAGGAAGGCGTTTTCCGCAGCACCGGCGGGCTGACCCTGCCGCTGCCGGAAGGCATCAACCTGGCAAAAATTCCCGTGGGTGAACTCATCTACGGCATCCGTCCCGAACATATCCGAGCAACGATTTCCCAGGGTATTGCCGGCACGATCGTGCTTCTGGAAGCCACGGGTTCGGAAATCTTCGCCAGGGTCGACTGCGCCGGCGAGGAAATCTCCTGCCTATTCCGGGAGCGGCTTGCGCTGAAGCAAGGCGCGCAGATGCGCATCGAGATCGACCGCGCCTGTGCTCATCTGTTCGACGCCAAGACCGGTCGGCGATTCTAGCGCAAAGGTCTGATATCCCGGCGCAAAGGTCTCAAGCCACGGTTCGCTCTTGCCACTCGCATCGCTTGGCAGCAATCTCGGATCAAAGAGCCGCTCATCGGGTGGATGTCGGCGTCCCGGGGTTTTGCCATGACACGCGATCAGATGCTCGCCCACCTTCGATCCGCCGACGCGGTCGCGCGCGAGGCGGCGGCACATGGGCATCATCCCTTTGGTTGCGTTCTGGTCGGGCCGGATGACCGCGTGCTGATGCGGCAGGGCAATCTCGACACGGTGCGCCATGCCGAGACGGAGCTCGCCCGGCGCGCCGCGGCTGCCTACGAGCCGGAGTTCCTGTGGCAATGCACGCTGGTCTCAACCTTCGAGCCGTGCGCGATGTGCGCCGGCACGATGTATTGGGCCAATATCGGGCGGCTGGTTTACGGGGTAGAGGAGACCGAGCTCCTGGCGCTCACCGGGGATCACGCGGAGAATCCGACGATGAGCCTCTCTTCGCGCACCGTCCTCGGCTCCGGCCAGAAAAAGATCGAGGTCTTTGGCCCCTTCCCCGAAATCGCCGACGAGATGCTCGCACCGCACCGCGATTTCTGGAAGCGCTGACGGCTTCGTCCCGGTTGGTAAGGTCGATCAATGGCAGCAGTGACTGTCGGATCGCGGTGGGAGTCGCCGCCGCCGTTCAACAAAATCAAAGACTTGTAGAATCAACGATCCGAAGTGGGACGATCTTGTCATGCGTTGCCCGTGGCGAGATCCTTGAGTAGGGCGTGCAGGCCGTGAAAACTCGCACAGTCGCTGCTTTTCTCAAAGACTTAAAGATCCTAAGTGGCTGATATTTAACGCTAAAACAATGGTGAGCGCGATGGGATTCGAACCCATGACCTACTGATTAAAAGTTTGCTGTTCCGACTTTTAGACGGAACCTATAGCCTTTTAATAAGAGCTTGGAACCCTTGGAAATCCGTCATATTGTGCTTGGATAGTTTTTAAGTCCGGGTGCTAGCGTTTTACACAGCGCCCTTATTAGAGGCCTTAGTAAGATGCCAAAAGCGAAGCTCACGACCAAGGGTGACATAGATTCATTGCCCCTCGTACCGACCGGCCAAGAGCACTGGTGGTGCACTGACTTGCGAGGCTTCGGCGTGGTCGTCGGAGCCAGGACAAAAACGTTTGTTGTCCAGCGCGACGTGCGGGGAAAGAGCCGAAGGGTCAGCATCGGGCGATATGGCGACATAACGCTCCAGCAAGCGCGCAAGCGAGCCGAGGAGCTTATGGGCGAGATGCGGGGCGGTGTTGACCCCCTCGCGGAACGCCGTGCCGCTGCCGCCAACAACATGACATTGCTTGAAGCCTGGGAGTTGTATAAGGGCCATCTCGACGCCAAAGAGCGCTCGCCAAAAACCGGCGACGAGTATTGGAAAAACCTCAACCGCTACTGTTCCGATTGGCTTAATCGGCCATTAGCTGAGATCAGTCGCGAGGCCGCCAACGCGCGGCACCGGCTTATCGGCAAGCAGAACGGCAAGTACGCTGCCAACGCCACCATGGTCGCTCTTAGGGCGATTTGGCGGCGTGTCCAAAGGCAGCACCCAGCTCTGGGCGCGCCGCCGACCGAGAACGTGGATTTCTTCGAAGAGAAGCCGCGCAAGACGGTGATCACCTACGACATGCTGCCCGACTGGTGGCTGGGTGCAAACTCAATCGATAACCCCATCCGCCGCGATCTGTATATCTGGCTGCTCTTCACCGGCACCCGGAGTGAGGAAGCGCGGTCGATACGCTGGGCTCAGGTGGACCTAGACACCGGCACCCTGCATTTCCCGATCACGAAGACAGAGGCATTCACCCTACCGCTATCAGACTTCTTGATCGGCCTCCTAAGGTCGCGAAAGGCATGCGAATTCACTATCGCGCAGTTCGGCTCAGACTGCGAATTCGTGTTCCCGGCATCCAGCAAGACAGGGTTCATTGCCGAGCCGAAACTGAACGAAAAGGAAGTCGAGCGTTTCCCCTGCGAATGGACACCACATACCCTGCGCCATACCTTCGTGACGATGGCCGAGAACAAGGTGGCGATTTCTGAAACCCATCGGCGGCTGCTCGTGAACCACGCCATCCCGAAATCAGGTGATGCGCATGCTGGCTACAATCACCCCGAACTGGATGATCTTCGCCGAAGCCAGCAGGCGGTTACGAATGCCTTCAAGGCCGCGATCTGGAAGTTCGCCTATCCGCAACTGCCACTGTAAAATAGCTTTACGAGCATAAAAACGGCGCTATGCTTGCGCTGTAAATTGTCTGTCAGGGCAAGGCGAAAATACCACTGACGGATAGTTCCTGTCGCAGGGAACAGCCCAACTTCGCTTGGCACTTGGGACCAACGCCCATACTGCCGTGATGCCCCTACGGGATGGGGAGCCGGGTTCACTCAATGACCGTAGGCAGGCACGGTCGTCTCGTGAGTGAGAATCCGACCATGAGCGACACTAATCGCGAATACATGAACACCAAGCAGGCTGCCGAGTACCTTGGCTTCTCCACCCAGTTTCTTGAGATCGGCCGCCACAAAGGTTACGGCCCGCCCTATCTGAAGTACCCGCAGGTCGTGAAGTATCGACGCTGTGACCTGGACGAGTGGGCCGCAAAACACCTCCGGCAGCATACCAGTGAGGTGGCATGAAAACGCCGACCCTGTGGAAGCAGGATCGGCGTTGCTCAGAGGTCAACACATGGAGCCAAGTGGTGCGAAACTTCGCTTGGACCAACTCCCAACATACCCGCAAAAACTTGATAAAACAAGGAGTTGCGGCTTATGGGCAACCAATCGCCAGTTAAGATATGGGACCTATTCGGCGGGTCCAATGAGGCTCACGGGCGGTACACCGTCCAAAGGACGAGCGAGCGAGGAAAGGCCGAAGGCAAGGCAGTAACCGAACCCGGCCCAGCAACGCAGGCTATCTGGAACGCCCATCTGGCTGGCACCGGACCTGGGGTTGGTGTCATCCCAATTCGAAGGGATGGAACTGTCCTCTGGGGATGCATCGATGTTGATGTGATTGGCATTGATCATGCTGCTCTCGAACAAGACATTGAAGATCTGAAACTTCCGCTGGTGGTCAGTCGATCAAAGTCAGGGGGCGCCCACGCCTTTCTGTTTTTGAAGGAACCGGCACCCGCTAGTGCGATCCAGCATTATCTCGCGCAATGCTCATCCGCTCTTGGATATGGCGGCTGTGAGATATTCCCGAAGCAAACTGCGGCCACAGAAGAGCAACCGGGCAACTGGCTCAATATGCCGTATTTCTTCGCGGACAAGACCAATCGATATGGCACCCACAACGGCGAGCTACTCGACCTACAAACGTTCGTGGATTTCGCCGCTAGCCGCCGCGTCTTGGCCGACGAATTGGTGCCGCCCCGCCAATTCGAACCGGTCCTAGCAAGCGAACGTTTCCAGTTGCCTGAAATCATCGAGGAAAGCAGCGGTCCCTACCAAGACAGCAAGGGGAAGGACTACTATGGCCGCAACCAGGTTCTTTACCACCACGGCTGTTCGCTGCGCTCAAGGGGCGCTGATGACGCAACGGTGGCATCGAACCTTGCTGAGGTAAACGCAAACCGATGTCGGCCACCCATCGAGCCGCGCAAACTCGATCTCATCATCAGGCAAGTGCAAAAGCTGCCGGTCGGAGAACCAGCACAGTCGAAGAAAGAGACCATCCCCAAGCTGCCGAAACTTGAGCCGGCAGTCTGGCCCGCCCCAGCGAGCATCCCGCGCCTGGACCGCCTGTATGGCCACCACTATGTGCGCGGCTTCGTGTCGGTGACAGCGGGTCCCGGTGGGATAGGCAAAAGCTCGCTCAGCCAAGCTGAAGTTGTGATGATGCTTGCCCACATAGGCATGGTCGAGGGGCGCTTGTCGCCGCGCCCTTTGAACGTCCTGTACGTGAATCTCGAAGACGATCTGGATCAGATTTGGCGGCATTTTCTGGCAACGGCGAGCCACTACGGAATCGACCCGAAGACGCTTGAAGGGAAGCTGTTCGTTCACTCCGGGCAGGATCAGCCCATCAAGATTGCCGAGTTGAAGAAACACGACGTCCGGGTCTGGACCGAACTCGTTGATGAACTGATCCAGTTCGCATTAGCGAACAACATCGACGTGGTGATCTTCGATCCGTTCGTCAGCCTCCATAGTGT
>NZ_RZRP01000411.1:0-5515 GCF_003997795.1 Mesorhizobium sp. M7A.F.Ca.US.005.03.2.1
ACGACAACACTTACATTGCCGGCATCCTCAATTCGGTGAAGACCGTTGCCATGGTCGGCGCGTCCGCCAATGATGTGCGGCCAAGCTATTTCGTGCTGAAATATCTGCTGGCCAAGGGATTTTCGGTGTTTCCGATCAATCCTGGCCAGGCCGGCAAGGAGATCCTCGGCCGGATGACCTATGCGAGGCTCGCCGATATTCCGGAGCCGATCGACATGGTCGACATTTTTCGCGCGCCGGCGGCGGTGCCCGGCATCGTCGACGAGGCGTTGCGGCTCGATCCCTTGCCGAAAGTGATCTGGATGCAGCTTGGCGTGCGCCATGACGAAGCAGCCGCGCGCGCCGAGGCCGCCGGCATCAAGGTGGTGATGAACCGCTGCCCCAAGATCGAATATGGCAAGCTGTCCGGCGAGATCGGTTGGACCGGCGTCAATTCCGGCGTGCTGTCGTCGAAGAAGCCGCTGATGCGGTCGGGATTCCAGAGTTTTGGCGTGCGGCAGAAGTAGTGCACGTCGCTCAAAAGTGCGCAGCGGTTTTGGGATAACGACGTGCACCAAAAGCAAGGCCTGACGCGCGATGCGCCTTAGGCGCAAAATTATTCCTTAGGCCAGCGCATTTTCTCGGGCCTCGGCCGCAGATCGCTAGCCGAAGGGTATTTTCTTCTTTGCATTCGCGCTCATGCTTCGCCAAGAATGCCCGGCGATTTCAAGAGTTTCAAAAGGGAGGTTTTCAGTGACCCGCACGCCAGGTTTCAACACGCTCGCCGTCCACGCCGGTGCCAAGCCCGATCCGGCGACCGGCGCGCGCGCCACGCCGATCTACCAGACGACCTCCTTCGTCTTCGACGATGCAGACCATGCCGCGTCGCTGTTCGGGCTGAAGGCCTTCGGCAACATCTACACCCGCATCATGAACCCGACCCAGGCGGTGCTGGAAGAGCGCATGGCGGCCCTTGAAGGCGGCACGGCGGCACTCGCGGTCGCCTCCGGCCATGCGGCGCAGGTGATCGTGTTCCACAATCTGATGCAGCCGGGCGACAATTTCGTCGCGGCCAACAAGCTTTACGGCGGTTCGATCAACCAATTCGGCCATGCCTTCAAGAATTATGGCTGGGAGGTGCGATGGGCCGACACCAACGATATCTCGACCTTCGAAAGCCAGATCGACGACAGGACCAAGGCGATCTTCATCGAAAGCCTCGCCAATCCGGGCGGCACCTTCGTCGACATCGAGAAGATCGGCGACATCGCGCGCAAGCACGGCCTGCCGCTGATCGTCGACAACACACTGGCCTCGCCCTACCTCATCCGGCCGATCGAGCATGGCGCCGACATCGTCGTCCATTCGCTGACCAAATTCATCGGCGGTCACGGCAATTCGATCGGCGGCGCCATCGTCGACGGCGGCACCTTCGACTGGTCGAAATCGGGCAAATACCCGATGCTGTCGGAACCGCGCCCTGAATATGGCGGCCTCGTTCTGCACGAAACCTTCGGCAATTTCGCCTTCGCCATTGCCGCGCGCGTGCTTGGCCTGCGCGACCTCGGCCCGGCGATCTCGCCGTTCAACGCATTCCTGATCCTGACCGGCCTGGAAACCTTGCCGCTGCGCATGCAGCGCCACTGCGATAACGCCGTGACGGTTGCTGCCTGGCTGTCCAATCATCCCAAGGTCGCGTCGGTGAACTACCCCGGCCTGCCCTCGGACAAGAACAATGCACTGCAGAAGAAGTACTCACCACTTGGCGCCGGCGCCGTGTTCACCTTCGCGCTGAAGGGCGGCTATGACGCCGGCGTCAAATTCGTCGAGGCGCTCGAACTGTTCTCGCATCTGGCCAATGTCGGCGACACCAAGTCTCTGGTCATCCACCCGGCCTCGACCACGCACCGCCAGCTATCCGACGAGCAGAAGGTCAAGGCTGGCGCAGGACCGGACACGGTGCGGCTGTCGATCGGCATCGAGGACGTCAACGACATCGTCGCCGACCTCGAACAGGCGCTCGCCAAGGTCTGATTCTTTTACCCTCCCCCTTGTGGGGAGGGTCGGCGCGCAGCGCCGGCGTGGGGGTGAGCCGGCGGATTGCCGGCTCTTTCATGGAGAACAAGTCTTGTCCGTGCACTACTTGACGATATCGACCGACAGCGTCGAACCCGAATCTGGCGCGCCGGCGCCGGATCGGCTGATCTCGGGCGATCCCAAATTCCGCACCTGGAATGTCGAGGAGCGGGAGGGCGGCCTCTACGCCGGCATCTGGGAATCGACCCCCGGCAAATGGCGCATCGCCTATGACGAATGGGAGTTCTGCCACATCCTGTCCGGCGTTTCGGTGGTGACGGAGGACGATGGGCAGGCGCGCACCGTCAAGGCCGGCGACAGTTTTGTGCTCAGGCCCGGCTTCAAGGGCAGCTGGGAAGTGCTTGAAACGACTCGCAAGGAGTATGTGATCAAGCTCTGATCGCTTTCATGAACAATAACAGCGGAGAGCTTGCGCTAGTTTGAAATTCCAGTACAATTAGGTATGGATGCATATAAAATAGCTGTCACTATTGCTTGTATATTTGCGGATGTCTGGATCATAAATTTTTGCATTTCAGTTGTGTTTCCAGCGATCAAATCAGGAATCTATCCTGCGCCCGGTAGGGTCTACCTGCGAGAAATGCACCCGAAGAGATTTTGGTTGGCGATAGTGTTCTTTCCAACGTTGGCGGTTTTTGCGGTGGCCTCGACGATACTGCTGGTATTTAGCATTTGAGGGAAAGTATCGGCCTCCAATAGAGGTTTCCCGCAAGAATCCGAATTTCATTGTCCCGGCTATCTCGGCTCCTCGGTCTGTCGCCAGCGTGCCGGTTTGTCTACTTCGCCGGAAACTGGCTAAGGTAGGCTTCCGAGGCCTTGTCGTGGAAAGTCAGCACGTCGGCGTCCTGCGCCTCGATGTCCGCGTCGGAGATCTCGTCGCGATAATACTGCACCATGAGATCGAGTCCCTCCTGGCTGATGCCCTGCGTCGGCATCTCGCGGGCGAGGCAGCCGCACAGGGTGAGCGCACGGTCCGGTGATCCGATCTTGTGGTTGGTGAGAATGAAATCCTGCGCCGGACAGGCATCGAGAAAGCCGTCAAAACTCAACTTCTGCTGCGGCTGGTCGCCATGGTTGAAATAGGCTGGCGGCCATTGGTTCTTGCCGCTGGCGACATCGCAGCCGGTGCCGACATCCTTGGCACTGTTCTGGACGGCAAGCAGCGCCGTCCACTTTTCACCCGTCGGATATTCGAAGTTTTCTGCCAGCGACGCGGTGTACATGTCGAGATCGGCCTGCGTGAGGCTGGTTACCTGAAACCGGTTGAGCTGGCACTGGCATTCGGCGCTCACGCGCTCGGCTTCGCCCTCCGCCGGCTGCTCGTTGGATTTGCTTTTCTGGCAAGCCGCCAGGAAGGCCGCGCCGTCGAGCGACGAGGCCGGGAAGGCGGAGGCGTCGAGATAGCGCTTGCCGTCCCAGCCGATCGTCATCTGGTCGGACTGCATGTCAAGAAAACCGTTTCGCTTGAAGGCGCTGAGCCCGATCTTGTCCTGCGGCACCAGCCTCGCCCCCGGAATGTCGCCGAGAACCCTCCTGGTAGCTGTCGCCTTCCAGGACAAACAGGAAGTTGCCGCAGTTGGTGCCATCACAGCCGGGCGCATGGCGATAGGCGAAAATCTCCGGAAAACCGTCGAGGTTGAGATCGACCTCGATGGCAAAGGATGTCGGCGGCAGGCCCTTCGACCCGGTCTGCCGCTCCAGCAGAACCGTCGCCATTTTCTGGGCGATGGCCATGCTGTTTTGCCACGGGATGTTTTCCGGCTGCTGCTGGGCGGCCGCGATCTCAGGGAATGCGCACGCCAGCGCCAGGGCAAACAACGTCGCCCGTATCGAAAACAATCTCATATCGCAGCCCCTGGCTCGCGATCGTCAGAAGCCGACGGCAAGCGTCTCCAGCCCGTGGAAGTGATAAGTGTCGCGGAAGCTTGGGGTTTCGGCAAGATGCAGCTCTGGGTGGCGTTCGAACAGGGTTTTCAGCGACACCTGCAATTCGAGCCGGGCCAGCGGCGCGCCGATGCAGAAATGGATGCCGGCACCGAACGATACGTTCTTCTGGTCCGCGCGATCGGGCCGGAAGGCTTGCGGTACTGCAAAGGCGCGCGGATCGTGATTGGCCATCCCCAGCAGCAGCCCGATCGTCTGGCCCGGCTGCACGACGATGCCGGGCGAGAGTTCGATCTCCTGATAAGCGTAGCGTGTGAACATATGCAGCGGCGCATCGAAGCGCAGGCATTCCTCGACCGTTGCCGCGGTCGCTTCGGGTGAGCCGAAGAAGCGGCTGACATCGCCGCCTTGCATAAGGATCGAACGGACGGCGTTGCCGGTCTGATGCACGGTCGCCTCATGACCGGCATTGAGCAGCAGGATCGTCGAGGACACCATCTCGTCCTCCGACAGTTTCTGGCCGCCCTCTTGCGCCGAGATCAGCAGCGACAGCAGGTCGTCGCCGGGGTTCTTGCGGCGCTCGGTGACGTAGCCGCGCAGGAAATCGGCGAACTCGCCAGCGGCTCGGTTGGCCGTCTCTTCGATCTCGCGGGTGCGGCCATGGATGTACATGGCGACCATCTGGTGCGACCAGTCGAGCAGTTGCGGCCCCATCTCGACCGGCACGCCGAGCATTTCGGCAATGATGGTGATCGGCAAGGGCGCCGCGAAGGCCGGCAGCAGGTCGACTGTCTTGCCCGGGTCGAAACGGTCGATCAGTTCGTTGGCGAGCGCTTCGACGCGCGGCCGCAGCCGTTCGACCTGACGTGAGACGAAGGCACGGTTCACCAGTGTTCTGAGCCGCGTGTGCACGGGTGGCTCCAATTCCAGCATCGAATTGGCTTCGATGCCGTCGAAAGCCCTGAGATGGCTACGGTCCTGTCCGATACCGCGACTGTCTGGAATGCCGGCCGGATTCTGGCGGCCGAAACGGCGGTCGCGCAGCAGCCGGTTGACGTCGTCGAAGCCGCCAAAGCACCAGAAGCCGAATTCTTCCCAGAAGAAGGCATTCGATAGGCCGTGGAGGAAAGCATAGGCATCATAAGGGTTTTGAAAAAAAGCCGGCTCGTGCGGGTCGAGCCGCAGATGTCGAGTGGCTGGATCAAAGGCCAGGGCAGGTGGCGTCAATTTGCTCATGCCAGACCAATAGCGCGGCTTGCCAGCCTGGTTCCAGACCGTATGTTGGCGCCCGCAATCCAATACGTTGAGCCAGCCGACCGGCTGCGGAAAGTCTGATTTGATGAAGGTGATCGTTGTCGGTGCGGGTATTGCCGGCCTCTCGACCGCGTGGTCGCTGGTCAAGGCGGGTCACAGCGTTTCGATCGTCGAGCAGGGGCCGATCCCAAACCCGTTGGCCGCCTCGGGCGACCACCACCGCATCATCCGCCGCGCTTACCGCGCGGGGACCGGCTACGGCCGGCTGATCACCGAAGCCTACCAGGCCTGGGACGAGATG
>NZ_RZRP01000412.1:0-5507 GCF_003997795.1 Mesorhizobium sp. M7A.F.Ca.US.005.03.2.1
CGCCTACACCGAGCTTGCCACCCTTGCCGGCGCCGGCCATGTCGGAACCGCGCTCAGCCTTGCCAACACCTTTGTTTTCGTCGGCTTCTTCCTGGTGCCGGTGGCCATTCCGGGGCTCTTGCACCTCTGGTCCTGGTCCGGCGTCTGGCTGGCGGCCGCCATCTGCGCGCTGATCGCCCGGCCGATCTTCCTGCGTCCGGCCTGAATGGTCGGCCGCAAAATCGCCCGACTTCGCAACCACGACCTCGGGCCGACCGGGAAAACCCGATCGAATCCGTTAACGTCCCATCAAGGTTAATGCATCATTTTGCTCTCCAGTGGGGTCTGTAGCGTTCCTGGAGAGAGTTCCGTGCATCGACGTGTGTTGAAGCGGCTGGTTGCCGCCGCCGGTGAGAGAAAACGTGGCTTTTTGGGTCCGCTCGTCATCGGTTTCGGCATCTGGATCGGCTTTCCGACCGTCGCCGCCTATCAGGACATGACGAGCCTCGTTTCCGGCCTCGAAGCATCGAGCACGCGCTGGAATTCCTATGTCGAGAAATCCGTTGCCGGCTCGACCCATGCGGCTGAGATGCCCTTTGTCGATTCCGATGTCACCGGCTCCATTTCCGGATCGGGCGTCCATCTGGCCGGTGTCGGCAAGGTGTCGTTTCGCGGCAAGGGCGGCAAGGTCAGCGCCACACCCGATGAGGACCGCGTGGTGCGCGCCGAGAAGAAAGGGCGCATCGTCCAGATGTCTCCCGTCGCACCGCCAAAGAACTTCAACGCCGGCTCGATCTTCGAGCGCACGTCCTCCTTGCTGCGACCCAGCATGGACAGCGGCCTGAAAATGGCTTTCGCCAAGCCGCAGATCAAAGGCAAGGAAATCCAGATCGCCGCCGCATTCCATGTGCGCGAGGACAAGAAGCCGGATCCCGGCATGCCGGCCATGCTGGCGGCGCTGGTCAACAACGACCATCCGGATGTGCTGGCCACCGCCTATGCGCAATCCGAGCCGGACTATGCCAAGGCATCGCCCTTCGAGGCCCTGCTTCAGGACGAGCAGCCCAATGAGGGCCGCTTCATTCCGCCGATGGCCAAGGGCGATCATTCGTGGATCCAGAACCCGCTGCCGGCGAGTGTCTTCTCCAAGAAGGAGCAGGCATGCCTTGCCAACGGAATCTATTTCGAGGCGAGGAGCGAATCCGTGCGCGGCCAGGCCGCTGTCGCCCAGGTCATCCTCAACCGCGTCCGCAATCCGACCTATCCGAATTCGATCTGCGGCGTCGTCTACCAGAACGACAGCTGGTTCAACCGTTGCCAGTTCTCCTTCGCCTGCGACGGCAGGAAGAAGCGCATCGATAGCCCAGCCGCCTACAAGACCGCCCAGGAGATCGCCATGGCCGTCACCGCCGGCAAGATCTTCATTCCGGAAGTCGGATCGTCGACCCACTACTATGCCCAATATGTCCATCCCGGCTGGGCGCGCACGATGCAGAAGATGACCAAGATCGGCCTGCATATCTTCTATCGGACCTATGGCGGCGGCTGGAGCTGAGTGCGGAGCAGCCGCTGATCCTTGATGTGGCGCGCAGCCGATCAAAGAGCCATTGCGCGGGGGATTCGCGCCATGCATCCTCGTCATCCTGGCGGGCACGATGTCGCACCTTCGTAATTCATTGATTTCATTGCCTAAAATACATGGCAATGAACTTCCGCCCGTGGCTTGACGGGCGCAAACCCTCTAACTATGTTGCCGGCGACTTTAGAAGCGGACGGACGGTGACGGTCTGACCGGGCAGGGGGGTTGCGATGGCCGACAAGAATGGGCCAGACGGAACCGGAGAAACCGGCCGCGGCAATCAGCATGAACCCGACATCCGCGACGACGATCTTGAGCGCCGCCGCCGTGACCTTGAAGCTTCGCTTGCGACAAGGCGGCCGGGCCGGCTCGAGGGGAAAGACGACGCGAAAGCGGGCAGTGTGGCCGGTTATGGTCAGGCGCTCAAACTCTCCAGCGAGTTTATCGCCGGGGTGGTGGTGGGTGCCGGCATCGGCTGGGTCATCGACCGTTTGGCGGGGACATCGCCATGGGGTCTGATCGTGTTTCTGCTGCTTGGTTTTGGCGCCGGAGTGCTCAATGTGATGCGTTCCGCCGGCGTCGTGGCAGAATTTGGACAGGGCGATAAATCGCGCCGTGGCCAAGACGACAAGAAATGACCGCGCACCATGTGCGGTAATGGTAACGAGGCCGTACGCGGCATTGACGGGGTTTGAACGTGGCAGCTGACAAGGTCGATCCGATCCACCAGTTCCATATCAACAAGCTGATTCCGATCGACATCGGCAGCTATGACCTGTCTTTCACCAATTCGGCGCTGTTCATGGTCGCAACCGTGATCGTCGCGGCTGGATTCCTGTTTCTCACGACGTCGAGCCGCAGCCTGGTTCCCGGGCGGCTTCAGTCGGTCTCCGAGATGGCGTACGAGTTTGTCGGCAACATGTTGCGCGACGCCGCCGGCACGCAGGGCATGAAGTTCTTCCCTCTCGTGTTCTCGCTGTTCATGTTCGTGCTCGTCGCCAATCTGCTTGGCCTGTTCCCCTATTTCTTCACCGTCACCAGCCACATCATCGTCACCTTCGGCCTTGCCGTGCTGGTGATCGCAACCGTGGTCGTCTACGGCTTCATGAAGCATGGTCTTGGCTTCCTGAAACTGTTCGTGCCGCACGGCGTGCCGGTCTTCCTGCTGCCTCTCGTGGTGCTGATCGAAGTGATCTCCTTCGTGTCGCGCCCGGTCAGCCTCTCGGTTCGTCTGTTCGCCAACATGCTCGCCGGCCACATCACGCTGAAAGTGTTCTCCGGCTTCGTCGTCAGCCTGAGCGCGCTCGGCGCGGTTGGCGTCGCCGGCTCGATCCTGCCTCTGGCGATGGCGGTGGCGCTGACGGCACTGGAACTGCTGGTCGCCTTCCTGCAGGCCTACGTCTTTGCCGTGTTGACCTGCATGTATCTCAACGACGCCCTGCATCCAGGGCACTAGGTCCAAAAGTTTCCGGCCCAAAGATTTCCAACATTGGCGCCGGATGGAATCGCAACGGAATTTTAGATCCAAAGGAGTTGAACAAATGGACGCAGAAGCAGCAAAGTACATCGGCGCCGGCATCGCTTGCCTGGGCATGGGTGGCGCGGGCATTGGCCTCGGCAACATCTTCGGCAGCTACCTGGCGGGCGCACTGCGCAACCCTTCGGCCGCCGATGGCCAGTTCGGCCGTCTGATCTTCGGCTTTGCCGTGACCGAAGCTCTGGGCATCTTCTCGCTTCTCATCGCGCTTCTGGCCCTGTTCGGCTGAGCACTCGGGAAGATTGGACAGGCCGGCCGCGCAAGCGGCGGGCCTGAATTTCGGGGATAGTCCATGTTCGTGACATCTGCCTTTGCGCAAGAGTCCGCGCCATCAGCCGATACCAGCCACGCTGCGACGGAAGGCGACACGCATTCCGGCACCAGCGTGCCTGCTGAAGCGCATGGCACGTTTCCGCCATTCGATCCGGCGACGTTCCCGTCGCAGCTTCTGTGGCTGGCGATCACCTTCGGGCTGTTCTATCTCTTCCTGAAGCGGGTGGTGATGCCGCGCGTCGGCGGCATCATCGATGTCCGCAACGATCGCATCACGCAGGACCTCGACCAGGCGGCCAGGTTGAAGGGCGAGGCCGACGCCGCCGTTGCTGCCTACGAGCAGGAACTGGCGGAAGCCAAGACCAAGGCCAACGCCATCGGCCAGCAGGCCAACGACGCTGCCAAGGCCGAGGCCGACACCGCTCGCAAGAAGGTCGAGGCTGCGCTCGACGCGAAGCTTGGCGAAGCCGAAGCCCGCATTTCTTCCATCAAGGCCAATGCCATGAAGGAAGTCGGCAGCATCGCCGAGGACACCGCTTCGGCGATCGTCGAGGCTCTGGTTGGCGGCAAGGCCAGCAAGGCCGAGATCGCGGCCGCGGTCAAATCCGTGGCCCGGTGAGGAGCGCATCATGGATTACACATCTCTCGCGACGCTCTGGGCCACGATAGCCCTGATCATCTTCCTCGGCGTTGCCGTCTACATCAAGGTGCCTGGCATGATCGCCAAGGCGCTCGACGCCCGTGCCGCCAGGATCAGCAATGAACTGGACGAAGCGCGCCGGCTGCGCGAGGAGGCCCAGCAGCTGCTCGGCCAGTACCAGCGCAAGCGCAAGGAAGCCGAGCAGGAGGCCGCCGACATCGTCGCTGCCGCCAAGCGCGAAGCCGACATGCTTGCCGCCGACGCGCATAAGAAGACCGAGGACTATGTCGTCAGGCGCACCGCGCTTGCCGAACAGAAGATCGGTCAGGCCGAGCGTGATGCCATCAGCGAAGTGCGCGCCAGCGCCGTCGACATCGCCGTCGAGGCAGCACGCGCGCTGCTTGCCGGCAAGATCGACGCCAAGGCCGGTGCAGATCTGTTCAAGGCTTCGCTCGCGGACGTGAAGTCGAAGCTGAATTAGGCGGTTCGTCTAGCCAGTCATCGAAAGCCGCCCGGGCAACCCGGCGGCTTTTTTGTTGCGGCGCTGAAGCTGCCAATCTCCCCCCTCGTGGGGGAGATGCCCGGCAGGGCAGAGGGGGGGCGTGAAGGAACGCTAACCTTTGTTGTCCTAAGGTCTATCGGGACAAGCCTGAGGGCATAACTGCAATCGATTGAGAGGCCGGCGGGACAGCGCCCCCCTCTCTCCTACCGGACATCTCCCCCACAAGGGGGAGATTGGCTTGTCGTCGTCGTCGCTCAATCCAGCCCGGCGAAGCTCTCTTCTTCCACCACGTCCACCTCGGCCCCACCCAGCCGGAATGGCGCAAACGACACGCGGTGCAGCCGCGCCACCGGGCCATGCGCTTCGATCGCGGTGCGATGGCGAACCGTGGCGTAGCCCATATGGACTTCGAACCCGTAGCGGTCGTGATGGTTGCCGCAGCCGCACATCATGCGGTCGCGCATCACCTTGGCGACGATCGAGGCGGCGGCGATCGACTGCGAACGCTGGTCGCCCTTGATCAGCGCGCGCCCTTCACAAGGCAGTCCCGGCGGCACGTCGCGTCCATCGGCAAGCGCAAGCTTCGGCCGGACCGACAGCCCTACCAGCGCGCGCCGCATGGCTTCCAGGCTTGCCTTGAGGATGTTGCTGCCGTCGATGCCCTCGGCGCTGATGGAGGCCATCGAGACCGCCTGTGCGGAGCCGAGAATGCGCAGGAACAGGGCCTCACGCTGCAAATGGCTGAGGCGTTTGGAATCGTCGAGGCCGTCGGGAATGTTGGCGGGATCGAGCACCACCGCTGCGGCGACCACCGGCCCGGCCAGGGGGCCGCGGCCTGCCTCGTCCATCCCGGCGACCGGCCACAGGCCCTCCGCCATCGCCTTCGTCTCGAAGGAGAAGTCGGGCTTCTCGATGATCTCAAAGAGAGGCGGAGAATCAGAACGCGCGCGAGCCATGTTGCGGCGAGGTTCGCATCGGCTCCGATTCTCCGCAAGTC
>NZ_RZRP01000413.1:0-5490 GCF_003997795.1 Mesorhizobium sp. M7A.F.Ca.US.005.03.2.1
AAATAGAACTCGCCATTTTCGTAGAGGAACTCGATCGTGCCGGCGCCGGAATAGCCGAGGTCGGCAATCGCCTTGGCGCAGATGCCGCCGATACGGGCGCGCTCTTCGGCATTGAGGGCCGGCGAGGGCGCCTCTTCCCAGACTTTCTGGTGGCGGCGCTGCAAGGAACAGTCGCGCTCGCCGAAATGCACGCCGCGGCCAAAGCCGTCGCCGAACACCTGCACCTCGATATGGCGCGGCTTTTCCAGGTATTTCTCGATGTAGACCGCATCGTCGCCGAAGGCCGCACCGGCTTCCGTGCTCGCCGTCTGCAAGGCGACCTCAAGGTCGGCCTCGGTAAGCGCTACCTTCATACCGCGCCCGCCACCACCGGCCGATGCCTTGATGATCACGGGATAGCCGATCTCGGCGGCAATGCGCCTGGCTTCTTTTTGGTCGGTGACGGCGCCGTCCGAACCGGGCACAACCGGAATGCCGAGGCGCTTGGCGGTTCGTTTGGCCTCGATCTTGTCGCCCATGATGCGGATATGGTCGCCGGACGGACCGATGAAGGTGATGTTGTGCGCGGCCAGTATGTCGGCGAACTTGGCGTTCTCCGACAGGAAGCCGTAGCCCGGATGCACGGCGTCGGCGCCGGTGATTTCGCAGGCCGCAACGATCTGATGGATGTTGAGATAGCTGTCGCGCGATGGCGGCGGACCGATGCAGACGCTCTCGTCCGCGAGCCGCACATGCATGGCGTCGGCATCGGCGGTCGAATGCACCACCACCGTCTGGATGCCGAGTTCCTTGCAGGCGCGCAGTACCCGGAGGGCGATTTCGCCGCGATTGGCGATGAGGATCTTCTGAAACATCAGGCCCGCTCTACTCGATCACGACGAGCGGCATGCCATATTCGACCGGCTGCGAATCCTCGAAAAGGATCGCGGTCACCGTGCCGGCGCGTGGCGAGGGGATCTGGTTCATCGTCTTCATTGCTTCGATGATCAGCAGCGTCTGGCCTTCCTTGACCTTCTGGCCGACTTCGATGAATGCCTTGGCGTCCGGCGACGGCGCCAAATAGGCCGTGCCGACCATCGGTGAGGTGACCGCATTCTTGGAAAGGTCCGCCACCACAGGCACTGCAACGGCGGCAGCCTGCGCTGCTGCCGGCGCATAGGCCGGTTGCGGCGCCGCGATTGCATGAACGGCCGGCGCCTGCCGCGAGACGCGCACCTTCAGGTCGCCCAGTTCAACCTCGATCTCGGTGAGGTTGGTGTCGTTCAGTATGCCCGCCAGATCGCGGATCAGTTGCTGGTCAACACCGGTCTTCTTTATCGACATTTTCGAGCCTTCTGTTTGTTGGCCGGTCATAGGCGTGCGGCCAGCGCCTGTAGCGCCAGCGTATAGCCGAGCGGCCCAAAGCCACAGATCATGCCGACGGCGACCGGCGCGACCATGGAGACGTGGCGGAATGGTTCCCGCGCATGGATGTTGGAAAGATGAACTTCGGCCACCGGCAATGGTGCGACGGCGCGGATGGCGTCGTGGATGGCAATCGAGGTGTGGCTGTAGGCGCCCGGGTTGATGACGATGCCGACAGCCTTGTCGCCGGCTTCCTGAATCCAGTCGACAAGGTCGCCCTCATGGTTCGACTGGCGGAAATCGATCTCGAACCCCAGCGCCGTGCCTGCCTGCTTGCAGTCGTCGGCGATCGCGGCAAGCGTCTTGCCGCCATAGATGCCCGGCTCGCGCTTGCCGAGCGCGTTGAGATTGGGACCGTTCAGGACGAAAACCGTTTTCAAAAAAGCCGACCTTTCCCGGCGCCGTCATCAAGCCGGCGCGCTGGGCCCTCTATAATGGGCATAGCCGCCCGCGGAAAGAGCGCAAGTACGTTCTTTCACTGTCCACAACAGGCGGAAATGTGCCAGTGAGAGATAGCTGGCGAGCAAGATCAGAGCGCGGCTTTCGCCGCCTCGATCTTTTCAGCCAGCACTTCCTGCCCGAGCGCCCCGAACACCACCTCGTTGCCGACGACATAGGACGGCGTTCCGGTGATCGCCAGCTTGTTGGCAAGATCGTAGGTCTTGGCGAGGGCCTCGTTGATTGTCGGGTCCTTCATCTTCTCGCGCAGCGCCGCTTCGTCGGCGCCGAGCGACAGCGCGACCTTCATGGCCGCCGCCTCGGTGGCGCGTCCCTGACCGCCGAGCAACGCATTGTGGAACTCGCCGTACTTTTCCGGGTGCATCAGGTGGAAGGCCATCGAGACCACGCTCGCCTTCTGCGAATCCGGTCCGAGGATGGGGAATTCCTTGAGCACGAAACGCAGGTCCGGATCGGTCTTGGTCAGCGCCTTCATGTCGTCGATGGCACGTTTGCAGAAGCCGCAATTATAGTCGTAGAACTCGACGATGGTGACCTTGCCGGTCGGATTGCCGACGACGCCGTCGAAGGCGGAGTTGAAAATCTGGTCCTTGGCATCCTTGATCACGCCGAGATGAGCGATGCGCTGCTCTTCCTTCTGCTTGGCCTCAAGCGCGTCCTGGACTTCCAGAAGAACTTCCGGGTTTTTCAACAAATAGTCGCGGATGATGCCTTCGACCTCGGTGCGGTCGATCTTGGTATCGGCCGCCGCCGTCTCGACCGGCTGTGCGGTCCCGGCCTTGGCGATCTGCGGGTTTCCGGCAACGAATCCGAAAGCCAGCATGGCCAGAGCGACCGCAACCCCCGTGGTGCCCAGCAGCAGTGCCTTTTTCATCGTTCCTGTTCCTTCTGCCTGTTTTCCGGTCTGGCTATGTCGTGGCGCGCGGCCGGAAGGTTCACTTGATCTTGGTTGACGGCTTGTAGTTTATGATATCCTGGGCGCGAAGCCAGCGCGGCTCGCCGCGTTTCATCTGCTGCTGCGCCCGCATGGCGAAAATCTTCGCATCCTTGTAGTTGCCGGAATAGAAATGGCTTTCGGCGGTGGCAAGTTCAGCGCCAGGTATGTCGCCCAACTCGCCATAGGCCTGCGCCAGATGGCGATATCCGGCTGAATTTTCCTTGTCGCGACCGAGGCCATTGTTGATCTGCACGACGGCTTTTTTGAGGGAGTCGGGCGTGCCGACGGCCATCAGCGCCTGGCCCACGGACACCGGCAGCAGACCGGACCGAGCCGAATCGAGGCTGACCGCCTTGGCATAGGCGTCCGCGGCTTCCTTGGGTTTGTTGGCTTTCATCAGGATGTCGCCGCGCAGTTCCTGGAAGTAGGCATTCTTCGGTTGCGCTTTGATCAGTGCATTGGTCTTGGCGAGGGCGGCGGCGATGTTGCCGAACAGGTAGGTCGACTGGGCGTCGCCGTACTGGGCGGCGAGGGTTCCTTGCATCTTTCGCATCAGCCGGGACGCGGCCGCCTGGCCTTCCATGTAAACGGCGATCTTCACCCGCATCATGTCATGGCGCTGCTGCAGCGCGGGCGGGTCCGGCCTGTCGACATTGGGGTCCTGTTTCACCAGCACTTCGAGATTGGCGATGCGATCCTGCGGCATCGGATGGCTGATCCGATACGGATCGACCTGGGCGCCCGAAAGCGAAAGTGCGGTCTGGAAGCGGCGGAATGTCTTCAGCATGCCCATGCCGGACTGGCCGGTGGCGTTGAGATAGGTGATCGCCGAGCGGTCGGCCGTCATCTCCTCGGTGCGCTGATAGGCGAGGATGCTGCGCTGTGCCATTTCGCCGCCGCCGGCAGCCACGCCCATGCCGGCGCCGGCGAGACCGCGGCTGCTGGTTGTGGCACCGGCGACAATGGCGCCGGCGCCAAGCAATGTCGCGATGACGGCCATCGTCTTGGCTCGTTCGAGCTGGTCGCGCAGCTTCTGCTGGTGGCCGCCGGCAATATGACCGGCTTCGTGCGCGATGACGCCGATGATCTCGTTGGGCGTTTCAGCCGTCATCAGCGCGCCGGTGTTGATGAACAGCCGACGCCCGGTGACGAAGGCGTTGAAACTCTGGTCGTTGACCAGGACGATGTCGATGCCGTCATTCGCCAGGCCGGCCGCCCTGAAGATCGGCCGCGCGTAATCGCGCACCAGCGCCTCGATCTCGGCGTCGCGCACCACCGGCACGTTCTGGGCGAAGGCGCTGACCGAGCTCGACATTGCAACGGCAACGCCAAGCGAAAGCGTCGCGAAGACGCGCGCTGCCTGGGCAATCGTCGATCTGGGTCGGCTCAACATGATGTGTCCACTGGTAGACGAGCGGGCGAAAGATGAAAAGTCGGCGCCGGAAACTTCCTCAACTTGTGATCCTCACATCAATCGGGCATTTGTGCGGCACATGCGCCAGTGCCTGGCGCCGTCAGTCATCGGGAATACTGGTTAAATGGTCGTTTCGCTCTCACGCCGTGGCAATGTCGAGCCCTTCCATGCGATGGACATTCTGGCAGAGGCAAACCGGCTGAAGTCCCAGGGCGTGCCGGTTGTTTCGATGGCCGTCGGCCAACCCTCCGATCCCGCACCGGTTCTGGTTCGCGCCGCAGCAGCCAAGGCGCTGCAGGATGGGCGCATCGGCTACACCGACGCGCTCGGACTGGCAGGTTTGCGCAAGGCGATAGCCGGACACTACGCCGATCACTACGGGCTTGAGATCGAGCCCGGCCGGATCGCGGTGACCACGGGATCGTCGGCCGCCTTCAATCTTGCCTTCCTGGCGATGTTCGATCGGGGTGACCGCGTCGCCATCGCGGCACCCGGTTACCCTGCCTACCGCAACATCATGGCCGCACTCGGCATCGAGGTGGTCGAGATCGAGCTCGGCGACGCCGCCTACCTGCATGCCGGCCATTTGGAAGCCGCGCATCGTGAAAAGCCGCTGAAAGGCGTTCTCTTCGCCAGTCCCGCCAATCCAACCGGCGCGGTCATACCAGCCGATGAACTGGCGGCTCTGGTAGGGACGGCACAGGACCTCGGCATCGCCGTCATCTCCGACGAAATCTATCACCGGCTGGCCTATGCCGCCCCCGACACCACGGCACTTGCCTATGGCGGCGATGTGACGGTGATCAATTCCTTCTCCAAATATTACTGCATGACCGGCTGGCGAATCGGCTGGATGGTGCTGCCGCAGGAACTGGTGCGGCCGGTCGAGCGCGTCGCCCAGAGCCTCTACATCTCGCCGCCGGAGCTATCGCAGATTGCCGCGATCGAAGCGTTCAGGGCGACCGAGGAACTGGAGGCGGTAAAAGGCCGCTACGCCTGGAATCGCGAGCTCTTGATGAAACGCCTGCCGGAACTCGGCTTTCCGCTGGCGGCGCCCATGGACGGCGCCTTTTATGCGTTCTGTGACGTCACCAGGCATACCAATGACAGCATGGCCTTTGCGCGAAAGATGCTGGCCGAGGCGCATGTTGCAGCAACGCCCGGCCGCGACTTCGACACTCAGGCTGGGCACCGGACCATGCGTTTCTCCTATGCCGGCAGCCACGACGACATGGTCGAGGCAATGGTGCGCATCGAACGCTGGTTGAGGTAGCAC
>NZ_RZRP01000414.1:0-5481 GCF_003997795.1 Mesorhizobium sp. M7A.F.Ca.US.005.03.2.1
GTTCGGGGTCGGGCTCGCCGCGCTGGATGGAGCGTTGGCACGTGAAGAAGACGGCATGTGGCCGACGGTGTTCGTCTACATGGCGTTTCTCGCCGACTTCCCCGACAGCCATGTGATGCGCAAGCACGGCGTTCACGTCGCAAATCAGGCGCGGCAGGAAGCCGTTGCCGTTCAGGCGGCGCTCCATGCCGAGGGCGACGAACCGTCGCGCATTCGTCTGCTCATGGAGTTCGACCGCCGGCTGAAGGCCGACAACATCAACCCCGGCACCTCGGCCGACCTCACCGTGGCTACTCTTTTAGTCCACACCCTCGCCCTCACCTTGCATAATCGCGGCGTTGGTGCTTGACTTCCAAAAGCGGAAGCTGTGCTTCCGCGGCTATCTAGCCAACCGGTCCGGGCAAATCCGGACGCTGCCAACAAGGATAGCTGTCCATCGAGCGCCTGCTCGGTTGCAGCGTCCGTGGACATCATAATTGTGTCTTGGAGGAAATTGGCATGGCAAAAATATCAAAGGTTATGGTCGGTGAATCGCTGGTGGGAGACGGCAACGAAGTCGCGCATGTCGACCTGCTCATCGGCCCGCGGGGGAGCGCGGTCGAAACGGCATTTTGCAACGCGCTTACCAACAACAAGGACGGCTTTACTTCGCTTTTGGCGGTGATCGCGCCCAATCTTCAATGCAAACCCAACACCGTGATGTTCAACAAGGTCACGATCAAGGGTGCCAAACAGGCGGTCCAGATGTTCGGCCCGGCGCAGCACGCCGTGGCAAAGGCCGTGCAGGACAGCGTTGCGGACGGGACCATTCCGGCCAACGAAGCAGACGACGTGTTCATCTGCGTCGGGGTATTCATCCATTGGGACGCGGCGGACGACGCCAAGATCCAGAAATACAATTACGAGGCGACAAAGGAAGCCATCCAGCGCGCCGTTGCAGGAACCCCGACCGCCGCCGAAGCAACGGCCCAGCGCGACAAGGTCAAGCATCCGTTCGCAGCCTAGACAAGAGACAGCCCCGCACAGGAAAAACCCTCTTCTGAGACGGATGGTCTGTTGCGCCGGCTGAAAAAGGTTCTGGGCTTTTGAAACGTCAGCTCCCGAAGGGCGCACGCCCTTCGGGAGCTGACGAGCAACGATGATCAGGCGCCGAGTGACGCGAGGCGGCCGGGCGTGAGCGTAGCGTTGTGCAATGAGGTTGCGACCAGTGCCGCGGCGACGCCCATGGCGGACAAGGCCCTGATGTCGTTCTCGTCGCGGACACCGCCGGCCGCAATGACAGCGCGATTTCCGGCCTTGGCCTTGACCTCCTGCAACCGCCCGAAGTCGGGACCGGCGGCCGCACCGACCTTGGCCAGCGTCATGACAATCACCTTTTGCGGCCAAAGCTCGGGCTCATCGAGAAGAGAACGCGGCCCGCAAAAACTATCGCCGACGAAATCAAGGGACAGGATGAGATCGGGATGATCGCGAAAACGCCGCAGCAACATGTCGTCTCGCTGCGATTCAGAGCCCAGAACAGGAGACAGCGAGCGTTCGGCAAGCGCCGCCAAAAGTGTCTTTTCGTCGGCCACGCCGGCATCGACCCAAAGTTTCGGCGGCTCCGCCATCGTCCTCAGCCGGGCGAGTGCGTCGCTGTTTGGCGCTCCGCCTTCGATAGCGTCCAGATCTGCGATGTAGAAGGTGGAAAAAGGATAAAGCCCACGCAGTCCTTCAGCGACCGCGACCACATCAGGGCTTCGGCTGAGCGGCGTAACGATCGGCCTGTAGCGATCGCGTTTTCCCTGCTGGGCGCGAACCACCACGCCGTCTTTCAGGTCGAGAACCGGAATGATACGCAACGCTTTTTCACCGACCAATTGCCCCCGTCATGAAAGCTTGAAGCGTGGAAAAAAGAAAGGGCATCATTGCCGGTTTCGACATTGGCGGCGCGCATCTGAAGGTGACCCGCGCACAAGACGGTCGCATCGTCGAGGCGGTAACGATCGCAACGCCGCTCTGGCAAGGGCTGGACAAGCTGGCTTCAGCCCTCGACGAAACGGCTCCGATCTACGCGGGTGCGGATCTCAACGCATTCACCATGACGGGCGAACTGTCGGACATCTTTCCGTCCCGCGATGCCGGCGTGGCGGCTCTGCTGGGTCAGATTTCCACCCATTTCCCCGCAGACAAAAAGCTGGTCTATGCCGGACCATCCGGTTTCGTCGGAGTCGAACGGGCAGCGCAGCTGACCGCCGATGTGGCTTCCGCCAATTGGCACGCGACAGCCTTGTTGGTGGCAAAACTCGCCGGCGATGCCCTGTTCGTCGACATGGGCTCCACCACCACCGATATTATCGCCATCAAGAACGGCGCCGTGGCCAATGACGGCTACACCGATGCCGGACGGCTTCTAACCGGCGAATTGGTCTATACCGGCTTTACCAGGACATTCCTGTTCGGCGTAGCCTCGTCGGCTCCCGTCCGTGGCAGGCTAACGCCGCTGATGAACGAATATTTCGCCTCGATCGCCGACGCTCACCGCATCCTGGGCGTGCTCGACGAGGACGACGACAGGCACCCTCCCGCCGACGGCAAGGAAAAGACTGTGGACGGCTCGATCGCGCGGCTGGCGCGCATGGTGGGGCGCGACGCCACCGACCTCACCCCGCCGGAATGGGGTGACGTCGCGCGCTGGTTCAGCGAGCAGCAACTGCGCAAAGTGCACGATGCAGCGGCGCTGGTTGCCGGAACCCTGTCTCGGGATATCCCGATCGTCGGCGCCGGAAGCGGTCGCTGGCAGATCAGGCGGCTGGCCGAACGCATGGAACGCAGTTATATCGATTTCGCCGACATCATCCCCGCCGATGACACTGTTCGCGGGCAAGCGAGCAGCGCGGCACCCGCGTCCGCAGTGGCGCTTTTGGCGGGATATCCTTCGTAAGCAGGTTGCGGCGCTCGCGCCTATGCTCGCGGGTCCTCGCTATCCGAACCTTTGGCGGTCAAGTGATCGCTGACACGCTGCATCAGCCAGCCCCAGGCTTCCTTTTCACCGTCGCCTGCCGTCTTTTCGATGGCGATCGAAAGGTAGGCGATTTCCGCCTCGATCTTGTTGCGCGGCAGCATGCCGAGCCGGCTGACCAGGATGGCCAGCTCAAGCACCGCCGCCTTGGCTCGGTTGAGGCCGGTGAACGGCGCGAGCGTTTCCTCCCGCACCACGCGGCAGAAATGGCGGGGGCGCACACCATTGTCATCGACCGCCTGGACTTCGAGGCCCGAATACGCCAGCGCCGCCTCGAGCCTCGGCACCGGGAACCCGTCAACCGGAACGGTTGGCCAATGCTTGCGGCCTGTCAGGCAGCCGGCAAAGACACGCACGTCGTCAGTATAATTGGCGATGGCAAACGGCACTTCGGCGAGATTGTCGAGCGTGACCGACGGCCGGAACGGCGCGATAACCCAACCGTCATTCTCGGCAATGATGCCGATCGGCGCGATGTGGACGTTGCCTGCCTTGTTGACCGTCGTGATGATCGATTCGCGAATATAGGGCATGGTCCTAGTGCTCTTTCCTTGCGCGGAGCGTCTTGCCCGGCTCGGCAAGACGGGTACGGTCGGTTTCGGGTGCCGGCGCGGCAACGCCCCATGCGAGCGGCTCGTCCTGCACATAACGCTTGCCGAGGCGCCACGCGATCTCCGCCTTCATCAGTTCCGCGCCGAGGTAAAAAGCGTGTGCGCCATCGGCGTTGACGTCCAGCCCGGCAAAAAGTTCGAACGCATCCGTGGCAACCGCATGCCCTTTGCTATTGAAAACATGGATGCCGTCCTCCGCTACCGCGATCCGGAAGTTGGCATCGCGCACCTGGGCCGCCAATGCCTCGATATCGTCGGTTGAGGCTGTGAAAGGCTTGCGATCGTGGACCTGCAACAGGCCTGGGTGATAGCCGCGCGGCAACGCGCCGTCCGTGCAAGCAGCCAACATGACGCGGCGGGCGATATCGTGCTCCTCGATCGTGCGCACCGTGTGTGGGCTGACATGCACCGCCAGCACGTTCCGGATCCGGAGTTCCGAGCAGAGCCCCGCTAGCACGGCTGTAACGCCGGAACTGTCGGCGTCGGTCAATTCGGTGAGATTGCCGGTGCCCATCAGCAATTCGACGTCCGGCCAACGGCGCCGCGCCTCGATGAAGCGCCCGAGTGAAACGGCGAAGCCGAAATGGATCGGGTCGAGCACGGGATCGGCAATGAAGGCGACGCCGGCCTTTTGTGCCGCGGTAATCGCCCGGCCGAGCGAATCCAGATCGCCGGGGATGGAGGGTATCAACACTGCCGTAGCCCGATGGTCGAAGATCAACGGCAGCGTGTTCTCATCGAGGCTGAGAAGATAGTCCGCGCCGGCGTGCGCACCGATCGACAGTTCGTCTGCGCTGGCCGAATCGACGCTGACCACAAACCCCTGTGCCTTGAGTGCCCGCACTGCCTCAGCCAGCAACGGAAACGGCGTCTCCGGCAGGCAGCCCAGATCGATGACATCCGCGCCGGTCGCAGCCAGCATCGAGGCCCTCGCCATCAGGGCCTCGACCGACAGCATCGGCGCATCGACGATCTCGGCGAAGATGCGCATATCGTGACGCGTCAGATCCGGCGGTTTGCCCACCCGGCCAAGGAAGGCCGGAAGGTCGGCGATCTCGTCGGGGCCGCGCACAAAGGGCACGCCGAAATGCTCCGACAGGTGTTCGATGTTTCCCCGATAGCGTCCGGGCAGGATGACGCGGTCGACGTCTCCTGTCAGAGTGAGCCGACGCTTCACGATGTCCTCGCTCATCAGCGCGGCGACCTTGACGCCGACGTCGACGATTTCCCACGCGAATTCGGTTCTGCCCAGCCCGGTCAGCAGCCGTTCCAGCCGCGCCTTGGCCAGATGGCCGGTAAGAAAAACCAGCCGCTCAGCCATCGCTTGCGAGTTCGGCCTGGCGCCGTGTGAGCGAGGCTTCGAGATCAGCGAGCGACTCGACCACCAGGGTCCGCTCGAAACTCTTCAACTGTTTGGTATTTTCCAGGTCGATCCTGCGCGGATAGACCTTGACCAGCCCGTGCGGTGCCTGGGTTTCGAGTTCCGGCGCGGTGTCGCAAGCAAAGACGATGGCTGGCACACGGCACTTTCCCGCTTGAGCAAAGACATTGGTGGCGAGCGTGTCGGAAATGCCATGCACGCATTTGGCGACCGTGTTGGAAGTGGCCGGCGCCACCACGACCGTGTGATAGACACCGTGGTAGAATTCGCCGACCGGGATCGCGCTTGCGGTCTTGTCGTGCAGCACGCGCGTCGTCTCCGGGAAATCAAGTTTAAGCTTGTACATGCGCAGGACTTCGTTGGCGGCCTTAGACACGAAGACATCGCAATGTTCGAGCTGGCGAACAAGTGCGAAGCTCTCCGTAAAAAAATGCCCGGAACCCGTCAAAACCCACGCCCAGCGCGGCACATGCAGCTTCACCATCGGC
>NZ_RZRP01000415.1:0-5469 GCF_003997795.1 Mesorhizobium sp. M7A.F.Ca.US.005.03.2.1
CCGTCGCGCCGCGCTTGCCGGCCACGTCCATGTGGTCACCACCGACGGGCCGGCCGGCAAGCGCGGCGCGACGGTGATCGCGGCCTGCTCGGTTTCGGACACCCCGCCGACCATTCTGGTCTGTCTCAATCGCGAAAATCCCAAGAACGAACCGTTCGTGAAAAACGGCAGGTTTGCCTTGAACACCCTGGCTTCCCACCAGGAGCCGCTGTCAGTCGGCTTTTCCGGAATCACCGGCTTGCCGGTCGAGGAGCGCTTCGCGCTCGGCGAATGGGACGTGATCTCCACCGGCGCGCCGACGCTGAAGGGTGCGCTCGCCGTGTTCGACTGCGAATTGATCGACACCAAGGACCTGGCCACCCATCGTGTGCTTTTTGGCAAGGTGACAGGCCTGCGGATGGGCGATAATTTGCGGCCGCTGATCTATCACGCCCGCGGCTACCACGTACTGGAAAGCGGAGCGGCGGCGTTCACGGAGAAAGAATGACCGAGCTGAAACCGCGCGCCGCGCCACGGACGATCGACGAGACGCTCGATCTCCTGACCGGTGCGGACTATGTGGCGGACCGGTCGTTGGCGACCGTACTGTTCCTGTCGTTGCGTATGAAGCGGCCGCTTTTCCTTGAGGGCGAGGCCGGCGTCGGCAAGACCGAGATCGCCAAGGTGTTGGCACAGGCGCTCGGCCGCCGGCTGATCCGCCTGCAATGCTATGAAGGCCTTGACGTCTCGTCCGCCGTCTACGAGTGGAACTACGCCGCGCAGATGATCGAGATCCGCATGGAGGAGGCGGCCGGCAAGGTCGAGCGCTCCGCCATGGAGCGCAACGTCTTCTCCGAAAAATACCTGATCCGCCGCCCGGTGCTCGATGCGCTGACCGGCAAGGCGGGGGCTGCCCCGGTTTTCCTGATCGATGAGCTCGACCGCACCGACGAGGCGTTCGAGGCCTTCCTGCTCGAAATCCTGTCCGACTTCCAGGTGACGGTGCCCGAGCTCGGCACCATCAAGGCGGAAGAGCCGCCGATCGTCATCATCACCACCAACCGCACCCGTGAGATCCACGACGCGCTGAAGCGGCGCTGCCTCTATCACTGGGTCGACTATCCCAATGCCGAGCGCGAGTTGGAGATCGTGCGCCGCAAGGTGCCGCAGGCCAACCAGCGCCTTTCGGCCGAAGTGGTCTCCTTCATCCAGAAGCTGCGCCAGATCGAGCTGTTCAAGGTGCCGGGTGTCGCCGAAACCATCGACTGGGCCGGCGCGCTGACCGAGCTCGACAAGGTGGCGCTCGATCCGGAAACCGTCTCCGATACGATCGGCGTGCTGTTGAAATACCAGGACGACATTGCCCGCATCGAACAGGGCGAAGGCCGGCGCATCCTCAACGAGGTGAAGGCCGAGCTTTCGGCGGCGGAGTAGGCGATGCCGCGCCCCGAGCCAAAAGAGGCCATGCCGCACGGGCGGATCGCCGACAACATCGTCTATTTTGCCCGCACCTTGCGCAAGGCGGGCATGCGGGTGGGGCCGGCCTCGGTCAAGGACGCCATCGAGGCGGTGCTCGCCGCGGGCATCGGTTCGCGCGACGATTTCTACTGGACGCTGCACGCCGTGCTGGTGTCGCGGCATGAGGATCACGCCATTTTCGACGAGGCCTTCCGGCTGTTCTGGAAGTCGCGCGAACTGATCGAAAAGATGCTGGCGATGTTTTCGCCGGTGGCGCCCGACACCAGGGAAAAGCAGAAGCCACGCGCCGCTGAAAACCGGGTCAGCCAGGCGATGTTCGAGGGACACCAGAAGAACCAGCCGCCACAGGAAATTCCCGAGATCGAGGTCGACGCCCGCTTCACCTTTTCCGGCAACGAGGTGCTGCGGGCCAAGGATTTTGCCCAGATGAACGCCGCCGAGATGGCCGACGCCAAGAAGGCGATCGCGCAGTTGCGGTTGCCTTTCGACATGGTGCGGACGCGGCGCTTCAAGGCCGATGCGCATGGCCGCCGCATCGATCCGCGCGCCATGATGCGTTCGGCCGCGCGCACCGGCGGCGAACTGATCCTGCCGAAATTCCGCTCGGCCCGCGAGGTTCATCCGCCGCTGGTCGTGTTGGCCGACATTTCCGGCTCGATGAGCCAGTACACGCGGATTTTCCTGCATTTCCTGCATGCGCTGACGGAAAAAAGGCGTCGCGTGCACACCTTCGTCTTCGGTACCCGGCTGACCAATCTGACGCGGCAGATGCGCCATCGCGACCCGGATGCAGCCCTTGCCGACTGTTCGGCGGCGGTCATGGACTGGTCGGGTGGCACCCGCATCGGCGACACGCTGGCCGAGTTCAACCTGATATGGTCGCGTCGCGTGCTGGGGCAGGGGGCGGTCGTGCTTCTGATCACAGATGGGCTGGAGCGCGACGATGTCGCCGGCCTGTCGGAGGAGATGGAGCGCCTGCACAAATCCTGCCGGCGGCTGATCTGGCTGAACCCGTTGCTGCGCTTCGACGGCTTCCAGGCGCGCGCCCGTGGCGTCAAGGCGATGCTGCCGCATGTCGACGAGTTCCGCTCGGTGCACAATCTCGATGCGCTCGCCGATCTCTGCGCGTCATTGGACAAGAAGTCGGCACAATCCGTCGATCCGCGCCGATGGCTGGAAGCTGGCGCGAGGCGCGCCGCATAACCATATCCTTCCCATCCGGAAAACAGATCCCGAGAAAAACAGACTTCTGGAGAAACGGTCATGGAAAACAGCATTTATCTGGATGAGGCCCGCGACCCGCTGATCATTGCGGAGGGCTGGATGAAGGACGGCAAGGACGTGGCCATCGCGACAGTGGTCGAGACCTGGGGTTCGGCGCCCCGACCTGTAGGCAGCCATCTGGTCATCGACGCAGACGGCAATTTCCACGGCTCCGTCTCGGGCGGCTGCGTCGAAGGCGCTGTGGTCAGCGAGGCCATCGACGTCATCGACAGCGGCAAGGCCAGGATGCTGGAGTTCGGTGTTGCCGATGAAACCGCATGGCAAGTGGGCTTGTCCTGTGGCGGCCGCATCAAGGTGTACGTGGAAAGACTGGGCTAGAGCATGATCCCAAAAAGTGGGACCCGGTTTTTGGACAAGATGATGCTCGGACAAGAGATTTCCTGATGGATCCCTACGCCTTAAAAACTTTGAACGCCGAACGACGCGCCCGCCGTGCGGCGATCCTTGTCACCGATCTCGGTGACGGCCGCGACCGGATCGTGCGCGAGGGCGATCACGTCGCCGGCGATCTCGGAACCGCGATCGCCAGGGCGTTTCGCACCGGTAATTCCGGTTCGGTCGAAGCCGAGGGGCGGACTTTCTTTCTCAACGCGCATCTGCCGCAGCCGCGTCTGGTCGTGATTGGCGCTGTCCATATCAGCCAGGCGCTGGCGCCGATGGCGAAGATCGCCGGCTATCCCGTGGAGATCATCGACCCCCGCACCGCTTTCGCCACGCCGGACCGCTTTCCCGATGTGGCGCTTCATGCCGAATGGCCGGAGGATGTGCTGAAGCGTCAGCCGCTCGACAGCTACACCGCACTTGCCGCCGTCACCCATGATCCGAAGGTCGATGATTTCGCCCTGAAGGCAGCACTAGACGCCAACTGCTTCTATGTCGGCGCGCTCGGCAGCAGGAAGACGCATGCCAAGCGTGTCGAACGTTTGCTGGCGCTGGGCGCGAGCGCCGACCAGATCGCCCGTATCCATGCGCCGATCGGGCTCGATATTGGTGCTGCCAGCCCGGGAGAGATTGCTGTTGCGGTGTTGGCCCAGGCGATCCATGCCTTCCGCTCGCGCGGGCTGGACGCAAAAGGTGCGGCGGCGTGAAATTCGGACCGATCCCGATCGAGACGGCGGAAGGCGCGGTGCTGGCACACTCCACCACCGCTGGTGAACGCCGCTTCCGCAAGGCGCATAGGCTGAGCGCCGAAGATGTGGCGCTGCTACGGACTGCCGGTGTTTCCGAGGTCGTTGCGGCTGTTCTGGCTGAGGACGACCTCGGCGAGGATGCGGCCGCGCAAACGATTGCCGGGAGCATGGCCTTTCGCGGCATCGAAGCCAAGCCTGCCGCGACCGGGCGGGTCAACCTCCACGCCAAGGCGCCGGGCATCTTCACGGTCGATGCCGTTGCCATCGACGCCATCAATGCCATCGATCCCGCCATCACCATCGCCACGCTGGCGCAGCATGCGCCGGTCGAAAAAGGCCAGATGGTCGCGACGGTGAAGATCATTCCCTTCGCGGTCGGTTCAGCGCTGGTCGACGCTGCGACAGAAATCTGCGCCGCAGGCGAGATCTTTGCCGTCAATGCCTACCGGCCCGTGCGTGTCGGCGTCATCCAGACGGTTCTGCCGGGCATCAAGCCTTCCGTGCTCGACAAGACGCTGCGCGTCACCGAAGCACGGCTGGCGCGTACCGGCGGCAGGCTGACGGCCGAGCGCCGCACGGCGCATGAGATCGCGCCGGTGGCGGAGGCCACGGCTTCCCTGGTGCGCGACAATGACATGGTGGTGATCTTCGGCGCCTCGGCGATGAGCGATTTCGCCGATGTCATTCCCGCGGCGATCGAGAAAGCGGGCGGTACCGTCGTCCGCGCCGGTATGCCGGTCGATCCCGGCAATCTGCTGGTGCTCGGTACGCTCGGCGGCAAGCACGTCATCGGCGCGCCCGGCTGCGCCCGCAGTCCCAAGGAGAACGGGTTCGATTGGGTGCTGGACCGATTGATCGCCGGTCTCGACGTGACCGCCAGGGATATTGCCGGCATGGGGGTCGGCGGGCTGTTGATGGAAATCCCCACACGGCCGCAGCCGCGCGAACCGCTGCCGGCCAAATCTCAACTGAAGGTCGGCATCGTGCTGCTGGCGGCCGGCCGGTCGAGCCGCATGGGCGGGCCGAACAAGCTGTTGGCGCTGTTCGACGGCAAGCCGCTGGTGCGCCGCACCGCCGAGCGGGCGCTTGGCTCGAAGGCGTCCAGAACTGTCGTCGTCACCGGCCACCAGCGCGAGCGGGTGCGCGCTGCGCTGGCGGGCCTCGACGTGACCTTCGCGCACAATCCTGATTTTACCGACGGCTTGTCCACGTCGCTGAAGGCCGGCATTGCCTATCTGCCGGAGGACTCCGCCGGTGTGATGATCGTGCTCGGCGACATGCCCGATATCACGTCCCACGATCTCGACAGATTGATCGATGCGTTCCGCAAGGGCGGCGGCAATGCGGTGGTCCGCGCTTCGCATGACGGCAAGCGCGGCAATCCGGTGCTGTTGCCGCGTTCGCTGTTTCCGGCGATCGCCCATCTGGAGGGCGACACCGGCGCACGCCATCTGGTCGAGACCGAAGGGCTCGATGTCATCGATGTCGAGATCGGCGCGGCGGCGTCTGTCGATGTCGACACGCGCGAGGCGCTGGAAGGCGCCGGCGGCGTGCTGCAGGATTGACAAACCCAAGCCGAATTACGCATGCGTTGGGT
>NZ_RZRP01000416.1:0-5457 GCF_003997795.1 Mesorhizobium sp. M7A.F.Ca.US.005.03.2.1
TGATAATTGCCACGGCGCTGCTGCTGCTCGCCTTGAACTGGGGCGGCAGCGCCTATCCCTGGACTTCGCTTGAAGTCATCGGCGTTCTCTGCGGTTCGGCGATTTTCTGGAGCGCTTTTGCCTTGCGGCTCATGCGCGCCGCCGAGCCGCTCATCTCACTCGAAGTGCTTGGCAATCCAATCGTTCTGGCGGGCACGCTTTCGATGTTCCTGCTTCAGGCCGCAAGCGTCGGCATGGCTGTGTACCTGCCCGTCTATCTTCAGGCGGTGCTCGGCTTGTCGGCAGCGGAGTCGGGCATCGCGATGCTTGGGCTTCTGCTGGGGACCGTCGGCGGCGCGGCATTCAGCGGGCGTATGATCCCGCATTTCACCCACTACAAGCGCATTGCGATGGTGGGCGTCGTCTTCAGCATGCTGTGCCTCTGCCTGCTGGCCGTCGTCGCAGGATATGCAACGCTGCTGGAGGTCGAGGTCTTGACGATTTGCATCGGGTTTGGAACCGGAACGACGTTTCCGGTCACCACCGTGTCGGTCCAGAACGCCGTCGATCGCGTGCATCTCGGCGTCGCGACGGGCGTGCTGACATTCCTGCGTTCGCTTGGCAGTGCGCTTGGGGTCGCCATGCTCGGCGCGGTCGCTCTGGGCTACGGCTTGCCGCTTGCCGGTGAAGGCGTGCGGATCGCTGGCCATAGCGCGACGGTCGAGCCGTTCGTGATGATCTTTGCCGTCGCCGCCGCTACATTGCTGCTGGGGCTGATCACGCTGACGCTGATGCCCGAAAAGGAGCTTCGCGGCTACGCCGACAATGCGGCGCCGATGCTGGCCGAGTAAAGTTCAGCCGGAGACGCCGAGCTTCTTCTGCAGGCTGGTCGATGAGGTCGTGTACTGGAAAACGATGCGCTCGCCGGGGCTGATGATGCGCTTGGCGGCCTGCGCCATCAGCGCCACTTCGTGGAAACCCGACAGGATCAGCTTCAGCTTGCCCGGATACCAGTTGATGTCACCGACCGCGAAGATGCCGGGCACCGATGTCTGGAATTTTTCGGTATCGACCGGAATGAGGTTCTCGTGAAGGTTGAGACCCCACTCCGCGATCGGTCCGAGCTTCATGGTCAGGCCGAAGAACGGCAGCATGCGCGTGCAAGGCACCTCGACGTCGCCATCCGGTCCCTTGATGGTGGCCGATGACAACTGGCCGTCGGCACCGGTCAATCCGGTCACCTGGCCGACCTGGAATTCGAGCTGCTTCATCTCCTGCATGGCATACATCTTGTTGACGCTGTCGGGAGCGGCGCGGAACTCAGGCCGCCGGTGCACCAGCGTCACGCTCTTTGCCACCGGCTGCAGGTTCAGCGTCCAGTCGAGCGCCGAGTCGCCGCCGCCGACAATGACGAGGTCGTGGCCGCGAAAATCCTCCATCCGGCGCACCGAATAGAAGACGCTCTTGCCTTCATAGGGCTCGATGCCGGGGATCGGCGGACGCTTGGGCTGGAAGGAGCCGCCGCCGGCGGCAATCACCACCACCTTGGCCTCGAACACCTCGTTTTCGTCGGTGGTGACGCGAAAACTGCCGTCCTCCAGTTTTTCCAGGCTGGAAACCATTCGGTTGTAGCTGAAATCGGGCTTGAACGGCGCGATCTGCTCGAGCAATTTGTCGACCAGCCCCTGCGCCGAGATCGAAGGCCAGCCTGGAATGTCGTAGATCGGCTTTTCCGGATAAAGTTCCGCGCATTGGCCGCCCGGCCGATCGAGAATGTCGATCAGGTGGCACTTCATGTCGAACAGGCCGAGCTCGAACACGGCAAACAGGCCGACCGGCCCTGCCCCGACAATAAGCACGTCTGTCCTGGTGATGTCGGTCATGCCTGTGCCTCGCTGCGCATGACCCCGAAAATCGGAACGATTTTCGGAAAGGATCATGCGCAAATAAAAGTGCTACAGCGTCCGTTGCGCGTCCAAGAGGACGCGCGGCGCTGTGGTGAAACAGCAGGACACTGCATGACCATCGCCCCGCTGCCAAGCCACAGCGGGAAAAATCAGTTGGCAAAAAGGTTGCGCTTATCCCTGGCGGGCAGGCACCCGCACGACCAAGCCGTCAAGCGCATCGCGGACCTTGATCTGGCATGACAGGCGCGAATTGGGCTGGACGTCGTAGGCGAAGTCCAGCATGTCCTCTTCCATCGCTTCCGGCTCGCCGACTTCAGCCGTCCAGGCTTCGTCGACATAGACGTGACAGGTGGCACAGGCGCAGGCACCGCCGCATTCGGCTTCGATCCCGGGCACGGCGTTGCGGATCGCGTTCTCCATGACCGTAGAGCCGTTCTCGGCGTCCATGTCGAAATGCGTGCCGTCATGGGCAATGAAAGTCAGCTTGGTCATTTGTCACCTGAAGGGAGTTGCAGCCGAGATAATCACTCCGGCTGACAAGTCAACTGCCGCATGAAAGCGCCGCCCGATGACGTTTTTCCGCAAATCGGATTCGGCGCGGATTCAGCGGTTGATGGCGGCGATGAAATCGCGCACTTCGTCGATCAGCGTACCAAGCCGCTTGAGCGTCTGGCCGTCTTCCGGCCGGTGCTCGATCTCGGTGGCGCAATCGGCGATGGCAAAGGCGCCCACGCCCCGTGCCGAACCCTTTAATCCATGGGCGAGCAGAAGCCGGTCCTTGATATCGGCGTCGACTATTCTGTCGCGCACGGACAGCGCCTGCTGTACAAATAGCGCCAGAACCTCTTGCTCTAGGCTGCGGTCACCCATCGTCTGGCGGGCAAGGTGTGCCAAATCGACCGGCCGTGACCGTCTTGGTCCGGATACATCTCCCCCGGGCATTGAGAAGGCGATGCCGCTTTCGCCACGCATGAACTCGAACTCCGTTTCTTCGACTCGCCCAAAAACCTAGGCGAATCCAATGGACAACGGGTTAATGAATGGCCCGGAAAAATGTTGCCAAAGCGGCGTCCAAATCACAGTTCCGTTAACCTTATATTTAAAGTTTTACGTATCCCGCGGAATGCATGTTTTCTTTACCCCCCTGTGTCATTACGATACGAGGGGTCCATTTTCAGCCTCCTGCGCGGGGCAAGACAAACAAAATTATAAGCCCGCGGCAGCTAGTACAGGGTAGCGAAGGCATGGCAAAGAAACCGACGACGAGAACTCTCGACAGCGAAGTGGCCAGGGAACTGGAAAAGGCGCTCGATCTCGACCTCAGCAATGAGATCGGCAGCGGCGACCTCGATATCGCGGCTTCGATGGAGGATCTTGAAGCGCAGATATCCCAGGCGGCCGACGAGCTGGCGCGCGAGGGACGCAATCATAAGCCGGAACAGAACCCGGAGCCGGTGGTCAACCAAAACCAGGCCGCGAAACCCGCGCCCAAGGCCAAACCTGCCGAATTGCGCCCCGTGGAACCGCGCAATGGCGCCCAGCCCGCAGGTTTCGCGCCGGCCAATGACGATCGCCAGAAGGATTACAAGACGCTCCTGCACAGCCTCAACAGGCGTGCCTCGAACACCATTTACTGGGTCGTCGCCTTCGTTTCGCTCGCCTGGTTCGCCGGTGCCGGTGGTTTGGCCAATCTGCTTTTCGGACCGAGCATTTGGAGAATCCGCACGCTCGACCAGTTCCTCGCCCGTCCGGAACTGATCGGCCTCGCCGTCGCGGCCATCGTGCCTGTCATCCTGTTCTGGGCCTTCGCCGCCATGATTCGCCGCGCCCAGGAAATGCGCATCGCCGCACAGTCGATGACCGAAGTGGCCTTCCGCCTGACCGAGCCGGAAAACCTTGCCCAGGATCGCGTCATGATGATCGGCCAGGCCGTTCGTCGCGAGGTCGCGGCGATGGGCGAAGGCATCGAACGCACGCTTGCCCGCGCCGTCGAACTGGAAACGCTTGTCCACAGCGAAGTCAACCAGATCGAACGCTCCTATTCCGAGAATGAATCCCGCATCCGTTCGCTGGTCGACGGCCTCGGCAGCGAGCGCGAAGCCGTCGTCACCCATGCCGAGCGCGTCCGCGCCTCGATTACCGGCGCGCATGAGACGCTGAAGGACGAGATCGGCGCGGCTTCCGACATCATTCGCGACTCGATCCTCAATGCATCGACCAAATTGTCGATGACGATCACCAATTCCGGCGACACGCTGATCGACCGCATCAACGAAAGCTCGATGTCGATCTTCGATTCCGTCGAAGGCCGGCTCGATTCGATCACCGACCGTCTGTCGACCTCGGGCGAGGCCTTCGCCAGCCTTCTCGACACCCGCATTGCCAAGCTGACGGACACCACGGACGGACTGACGCGGTCGTTGACCGATCTACTCGACGATCGCACCACCGGCATGGTGTCGCTGCTTGGCGGCGCCGCGCGCACCCTCAATTCCGAATTCGAGGCCAGCCTCAACGGCATCGAGCGCACGCTCGCCGAACGCGGCCAGGCGCTGATCAGCGAGTTCCAGACCCGCGCCGAGGCGCTCGACACCGGAACGCAGAAGCTCAATGCGGCACTCGAGGCCCGCGCCCGCCAGATCAATGAAACGCTGGTCGAGCGCGCCCGCGAAATCGCGCACACCTTCGCCGAGAGCAAGGACACGCTGTCGGCGATGATCGATCAGGGCAAGACCCAGATCGGCGCCGACATGGCCGACATCGTCACTTCGACCTCCTCTATGCTCGAAGCCCGCGCCAGCGACTTCGCCGGACGCATGGAAGCCGCCCGTCACGTCGTGTCGCGTTCGTTCGACAGTGACATCCAGCGGCTCGCCGACGCCCGCGTCGGCATCGAGGAAGCTGTCGAGAACCACAGCAGGAAACTGTCCGAAAGCCGCGAGCGCATGGCCGCGGCCATGGAGGCCGACCTGGCGAAGTTCGCCGAGGGCCGCGCCGGCATCGATGCGGCAGTAACCAACCAGGTGCAGAAGCTGGCCGAAGGCCGCAGCCTGATCTCGCGCGCTCTCGAAGAGGATCTGCGCAAGGTCAATGAATCGCGGGCGGCCATCGATGCATCGCTCGGCAGCCATCTCGAAAGGCTGGAAGAAGGTCGCAACAGGCTCTCTATTGCCTTGAATGAAGACTCCGGGAAGCTGGTGCAAGCTCGTACGATCATTGATGAAATGGTCGCCGGACATGTCGGAAAACTCGCCGAGGGCCGCAACATTCTGTCGCGCGCTTTGGAAGCCGATCTCGGAAAACTGTCCGACAGCCGCGCCGACATCGACGGTCTGGTCGCCGGTCAGGTGGAAAAAATCGCCGAAGGCCGCGCCGTGCTCGCCAAGGCGTTGGAAAACGACATCGTCGGCATCAAGAGCCTCATCGAAACCCATTCCGCCAAACTGGCGGAAGACCGCACGCAGCTTTCCCATTCGCTCGACAATGATCTGTCCGGCATACGCGGCCTGATCGAAAGCCATTCGGGACGGTTGGCCGAGGACCGCAGCCTGCTGTCGCAGACCCTTGACGC